>JAITSR010000240.1 GCA_031287655.1 Clostridiales bacterium | reverse complement strand
CGCGCCAGAAATCTGCGATCAGCCAGAAGCTTCCGGCAAACTCAAAGACGTTCGGCCCCTCGTGCGCGTCGAGTGTGATCGCCGCGCCGCCCGCTTCCCACTCGTACAGGTCGCGGCTGTCCGCAAAGTAACTGTGGCTCTTGTGATTCTCGTCCTTGTACCACATGCGCCAGACGCCGGAGGGCAGCTTCGCGACGCAGGCGTCGATGACGCGCTCGGACGACAGGCGGAGTTTTTTCTCAAACGTCCAGTCCCAGCCGTTCGCGCTCGTGTAGTGAATGATGTCCCTCGGGCGCTCCCATGTCGTCGGGATGCCCCGCACATAACTCACATACATATGATATTTGCCTTCGTGCCGGATGATTTCGGGGGCCCAAAAGGTGTTGTGCCCGCGTTCAAACTCAAGCCCCTCAAGCGTGCCGCGGTACAGCCAGTCGCGGCCGTCCGGGGAGGCGGCGACGCCGAGTTTTGAGCCGTGGATCGGCGCGTGGCCCGGCCCCGGCGCGCTGTGCATACGCTGCGTATAGACGATCCACCACTCCGCTTCCTCGTGGTTGTAAAAGATCACGGGGTCCGCGGCGCCGTTGTAGATCGGGTCCGAAAAGAGCGGTGCTTGTGGTATTCTCATAGAAACCTCCTTATAGTTATTCCGCCCCGCCGCAAGGAGCGGCGGGGCGGAGTTGGGGTATTATATATAGCTTCGCGCGGTCAATTCGTGGCCCTGTCGACCGCGGCTTGCTGCGCGTCCACCGCTTTTTGGTAGCCGATTTTTTGGAGTTCGGCGACGTAGGCGTCCCACTCGGCGTCGACATTGTTGTTGATTACAAACTCCGCGCCCTTGCGTCCCACATATTCGCACAGGTCCGTCCAAATGTTGCTCTTTGCCTCGGTCTCCTCCAGAGACATAAAGAACGGCGGCATCGGGTCGGGGTCCTTGTACGGGTCCATAATCGTGTTGATGTATTCGACCTTGTGGTCGGTGTAGTGGAGATGCAGAAGCCGCTTATATTGATCAAGGCCGAAATAGACCGGCGCCGCGCCGAACAGCGCCACGCTGTCGCGCCATGCCGAGTTGTCCATCCCTTCCGGAGCCGGTCCCGAAACCCGCGCGCCCGGCTGGTTGCAGATCGTATCCGGGATCAGCCGCACGTCATACGGGCCTTCGAGGAATTGCGCGCCGATGTCCTCTTGGAAGCCGTAGTCCGCGGCGCGTATCACGGCCTCGACATTCTCGCAGCTCTTTGTGACCGCCCACAAATTGCGTCCGCCGTAACCCAGATTGTATTGGACGACCGGCGCTTCGCCGTTCAGCCCCAAAAGCGGCGGGACGAAATCGTAATCGTCATACGCGGTCGGCGATGTAAAGCTGTCGCCGATGTCCCAGACACTGGCCACGCCGACGGTATAGGGCTCGGAGTTCAGCTTCGCCGCGTATTGGTCGGTCCCCTGCGTGAAACCCTGCTGATCCAGAAGCCCCTCGGCGTAGAGCTCGCCCATCCAGCGGACCCAGTTCCTGTATTCCTCCATGACGGGGATAAAGACCACTTTGCCGTCCTGATACTGCATCCAGTTGTTGTCATACGGGATCGGGCATTGGAACGACGCGGACGTAAAGTCCGGCGAAAACGCCCAGCCGCCCGGGTGGTGTCCGTCGAGCGCGCCGGCCCAGCTGAACGGGACCTCGTCCTTCTGCCCGTTTCCGTTCGGGTCCTGATCCCGGAACGCGATCAGCACATCCTTATACTCCTGCAGGGTCGTCGGCATTTTTAAGCCCAGCTTTTCAAGCCATGTCGTATTGATGACTTGCAGCCGGTTGATCCCGCCCCAAGGGCCGATGCTGTAAAATGGGAAGGTATAGATATTGCCGTCCGGCGCGGTCAAATACGCCTTCATCGCCGGGTTGGACTCATAATAGCCCGACAGCTGCGGCGCGTACTGGGCCTGCAGGTCCTGCAGCGGGATAAACACGCCCTCGGAACCGTAGCGTATGATCTCCGCGTCCGTCACGCTCATGAACACGTCCGGCCAGTCCCCGCTCGCGAGCTTGAGCGACTTTGTTTCCTCATATCCGGTCGCGACGAGCTCCCACTCAAAGCTGACGTTCACCGCGTTTGACCAATCCTGTACGAGCTGCATCGAATTGCGGTCCTCCGGGCTGTTGACGCTCCTGCTGCCGAAGATGTGAATCGTCGGCCTGTCCGCGGGGGCCGCGGCGATTGTCGTCGCCGTCTCGGCGGCGGTGGTTTGCGCCGCCGCGGTTGCCGCGTCGGCCTGCGTTACGGCGGCCGCCGCAGTGGTTTGCGCTTCCGTGGCGGCAGCCCCTTCCGTGCCCGCCGTCGTAATCTGCGCTTCCGTGGCCGCCGCCGTCGCAGCGGCCGTCGTCGTCGTCGCGGCGTTCTGCCCGCAGGCCGCGGCCGAGAGCAGCAGCGCCAGCAAGAGCGGCAGGGTCAGCAAGAGCGCCAAGGCCCGCGTCCCGCGGGCGATTCGCGGCAAACCGGACCTAGACGGCCCGGTTGAGCCGGTTGTACCGATTAGCCCGATTGGCCCGATGGACCCGCCTGATCCGGTTGGCCCGCTTGACCCGGTTGGCCCGCCCGGCCCGTTCGCCCTTGTCCTGCCTGCTTGCGGTTTTGTTCGATTTCCTGCGCGATTCAAATTCATAACAACCTCCATCCTCCTTTTTTTACCTGCGTACCTGCATACCTGCTTGCATACCTGCGTACCTGCATCCCTGCTTGCATACCTGCGTACCTGTGTGCCTGCGTACCTGCGCACTTGCGTGTATATTTGAAAACGCGGGACCACGGCATTGCGGGCCGCGCGCTTTCTTGCGCCGTCCGTCAGCCTTTCAGCGCGCCGACCATAATGCCCTTCACAAAATATTTTTGCATAAACGGGTAGATCACCATCATCGGAATCGTCGAGATCACGATCGCCGCGTACTTGATCAGCTGCGCCTGACGCTGAATCTCCATAATCGCCTTTGAGTCGCCGCCGCTTCCGGCAAGGTTTTGCGCCGCCGCCTGCGACGAGACCAGAACCTCCCGCAGGACCAGCTGCAGCGGGAAGCCCTCCGGCTTCGTAATGTAGATCATCGCGGCAAAGAACTCATTCCAGCGGAACACGACGTGAAAGAGCACGAGCACCGACACGATCGCCGGGGATACGGGCAGGACGATCGAAAAAAACGTTCGGATGTTGCCGCAGCCGTCGATGTTCGCGGCTTCGATGATCCCGTCCGGGACCGAAGATTGGAAGAACGCCCGCGCGACGGTCATATTGTACACGGAGAGCGTCGTCGGCAGGAGCACGGCCCACATCGTGTTCAAGAGGTTCAGGTTCTTCACGAGCAAGTAGGTCGGAATCAGCCCGCCGTTAAAAAACATCGTGAAGATCAGAAACTTCATGATCAGGCCCCGAAACGGGAGCTGCGGGCGCGACAGCGCGTAACCGCCGCAGATCGTTACAAAGAGGTTCAGCGCGGTCCCGACGACCGCGAACACAACCGTATTGCGGTACGCGCGCCAAATCGACGGGGTGGCGGCCAGCTTTTGGTATCCCGAAAGACTGAATCCGACCGGCCACACGAGCACGTTCCCGCTGTTGACCGCGTTGGGCTCGCTGATCGACGCAATCAAGACCCAGTAGAGCGGATAGAGGATCATCAGAATTAAAAGGCTGACGACCGTCACGTTCACTACATCGAATGAAATATCTTCTGATTTTTTTCCGGCCATTGTCCCCTCCTTGTCCGAGAGCGCCTCACCACAGCGAGGTTTCCCCGACTTTTTTCGCAAATCTGTTCACGGCGACAAGCAAAAGGCAGTTCACGGCGGAGTTGAACACATTGACCGCGGTTGAAAAACTGTACTGCGCGTCTTGCAGGCCGACTTTATATACATAGGTGGAGATGATCTCCGAAGCCTCGGTGTTCAGCGGCGTCTGCATCAGGAAGGCTTTTTCGTAGCCGACGTTCATCAGGCTGCCGACGTTCAGGATCAGGAGCGTAACAATCGTCGGGACGATGCTCGGGATGTCGATGTGAATCAGCATGTGGAACTTGTTCGCGCCGTCGCAGCGCGCGGACTCGTAGAGCGAGGGGTCGATCCCGCTGAGCGCCGCGATATAGATGATCGAGCCCCATCCCATCGTCTTCCAGACGTCGGACAGGACATAGAGGTGCTTGAACGCGTCCGCGGAGCCAAAGAAGTCGAAGTCCGGCCCGCCAAAGAAGGTCATGACATGATTGACGAGCCCGGTCCCCGGGAAAAAGAATATGCGCAGCATACCGACGAGTACGACCGTCGAGATAAAATGCGGGGCGTAAGACGCCGTCTGCACGAACGACTTGTATTTCCGGAAATTCAGCTTATTGATCAGGAGCGCGAGGATGATCGGGATCGGGAAGCCCGCGAGCAGCGAATAGAGGGAGAGCGTCAGCGTGTTGCGCAGCAGATTAAAGAAGTTATAGGACTCGACAAAGCGCAGAATATGCTTGAGCCCGACCCATTTGCTCCCCCAAATGCCGCGCGTGACGGAGTAGTCTTTAAAAGCGATCAGCAGACCGTACAGAGGACCGTAGGAGAATACGATCAAAAGGATCAGCGCGGGGATCAGGAGGATATAAAGGTCCCACGCGCGCGTGAGTTTTGCGGACTTATTGGTTTTCATGGCATAGAGCCCCCTTCCTTGGCGTTCATTGTATCGGTCTGCGGGGGGCTTGTAAATCGACATTTATTGAATAGAATGTTGCCTGCGTGAATGAAAATTGCTAAATATTGGGCAATGTGACGAAGGCGCGCGTTTTCGTTAGCCGGAGTTGAATCTGTGATGACCGATGTTGAGTCGGCGCGGCGCGGCTTTTTCTACCGGACGGTTTCATCAATACAGGTGTGGTGTATGGCGTAATTCCGTCCGTTACAGCTTGCTCCAATCCAACACCAACTGATAAATATCTTTATAATTCCTAAAACGAACGCCGCCCACCTTTGCGTCTTGTTCTCCGGCATAAATCAGAGTTGGCTCGGATGCACTCTCTGCGATGTCGCAAAATCGAAGCAGATTCTTTGCAAATGACTTGTCATAGGTCATACCGCTTTTTATTTCCACAGGATGAATCTGTCGTCCGGCCTGAAAGAGCAAGTCAATTTCAAGCCCTTGTTGATTGCGAAAATAGAAGAGGTTTGGCTGTGCTCCCCTGTTAAGCCTGCTCTTGAGCGCCTCGACCACAACCAGATTCTCAAATAATCCTCCTATGAGCGGATCTCTGCTTACTTGATCCACCTTCTCGATTCCAAGCAGCCAAGCTGCCAACCCAACTTCGTAAAAATATATTTTGGGAGATTTTATTAAGCGCTTGCCAAAATTGTTGTGATAGCTTGGCAGTCGAAACAGGATAAAACTTGCTTCGAGCACAGATAACCAAGATGCCAATGTTGTGCCGGAGACGCCTACATCAGATGCGAGGGAATACAAGTTCACTACTTGTCCAACACGCCCCGCCAATAGTTTTACAAAAGTTTCAAACCTGTTTTGATCTGACACATTGATGAGCATACGTACGTCACGTTCAACATAGGTCTGAAAATAGCTGCCGTAGAACAGGCTCGGCTCAATACCATTAAAATGAATCCCCGGCATAAACCCGTTGAAAATGTTCTCATCGCGCGAATACTCTTTGTCGGCCGCCCTGAGTTCAGCAAGAGTGCAGGGCAGCAAAGTAAGCAACCCTGTGCGCCCGGCGAGAGACTGAGTGATGTTCTCAGCCAAGCGGGGCTGATGTGAGCCGGTAAGGATAAAGTGACCTTTGGTCTTTTTTTCATCCGCCATTACCTGAATATAGCTCAATAGTTCGGGGACACGCTGAACCTCATCCAGTATCAAGGGCTTATTGTGAACGTCAAAAAAACCGATCGGATCGTCAAGAGCGGCTTTGCGTAGATTTGGCAACTCAAGATTAATGTAATCATGGTTCGGAAACGTGGATTTTGCAAGCGTTGTTTTTCCTGATTG
>JAITSR010000289.1 GCA_031287655.1 Clostridiales bacterium | reverse complement strand
AAGCTGACTTGGCGACAAACGGCGGAGTGTCACGCAATAATTCACAGCGCCGCCGCCGCCAGCGCGGTGATTGGGTTTCTGCCGATACCGGTTGCGGACGCCATTCCCATAACGTCCGCTCAAGTTAGTATGACGCTTGGATTGGCCAAGGTTTTCAACAATAAGATCACAAAATCCGACGCGCAAGTACTCTTAAAAACGGTTGCCGCTCCTCTTGCGGGGCGCGCAATAGCAAAAGGCGTTTTTATGTTCGTTCCAGGCGTAGGTTGGGGAATCAACGCAGTATTAGCAGGCACTATCACGGAGATTCTCGGTTGGACAATCGCAAACGACTTCGCAAGCAAAAGTTGACGTTTCAGTAGTGCAAGGAAGTACGAAAAATGCGGAATGAATTAGCGATCTAATCAGTCTAATCCTTTTGAAGCGGGCAATCTGTTCACGCTTCCGTTCACCAAATAATCAAGACACGCGAATATCTGCCATGCTTGTACCGCTTGACTTTAAAACTGTTTGGCCTATCTACTCATTAAAGTGTTCCAAATAGATTTAAACCAAAACACGATTAGCTAATTCACATTGACTTTATTAGCTAATCAGGGTATCCTGTTTGAAAATACTGAACGAAAGGGGACTCCTGACGTGATCGTAAATTCAACGGAAGTGCAGAATAACTTTGGCAAATACCTTGAATTGGCGTCAAGGCAGGAAATCTTGATAACCAGAAACGGAACAGCCGTAGCGCGGCTTATAGGCATAAAGGAACGGGAAAAGTCACTTTCAGAGCAGCTGCGGGGAATTATACCCTCCGATGTTGACGAGAGCGCTGTCAAGGCCGAAAGGATGGGACGGCATTGAAAATACTGCTCGACACGAACATCGTAATCGACAACCTCGCGCGCCGCGATGAATACGCGGAATCTCTGAAAATTCTGGAATCCTGTGAAAACGGCGATATTGACGGCGCTGTAACTACCGTGACGGTTTGCGGATAAAAATAAGTTTCAGGGAGGTTTTTTTATGAGGCTCGGAGGATGCTTGAGCGGTAAATTCAACGGAGTGGACGAGTGGCTGCGCGCCGTCCGGTCAATCGGGTACGCGGCGGCGCCGTTTCCGCTCGCGCCGGGCGCGGACCGCGCCGAGGTACGCGAATACCTTGCGGCGATGCGCGAACACAATATCCTGAACGCGGAGGTCGGCGCTTGGTCGAATCCGCTGAGCCCGGACGCGCGGGAGCGCGATGAGGCGATGCGCAAGAACATTGCCGCGCTCGAGTTCGCAGAGGAGACGGGCGCGCTCTGCTGCGTGAATATCGCGGGCTCGCGCGGCGCGGTGTGGGACGGCCCGCACGCCGAAAACCTGACGGACGAAACGTTTTCCCGGATCGTCGAGAACACGCAAAAGATCATCGACGCGGTCAAGCCGAAAAAAACGAAATATTCGCTCGAGACGATGCCGTGGATTTTCCCGGACAGCCCGGAGAACTACCTCCGGCTGGTCGAGGCGATCGACAGAGACGGCTTTGGCGTCCACCTCGATCTCTGCAACATGGTGAACTGCCCGGAGCGGTATTTTAACATCTCAGCTTTTATCGATCACTGCTTCGACTTACTCGGCAGCCGGACGCTTTCTTTGCACCTAAAGGACATCACGCTCGCGGACGCGCTGACCGTACACCTCGACGAAGCCCTGCCCGGCACGGGTGCGATGGACTTCGGCCGCATCTTCGCCCGGACGGCGGAGCTCGGCCCGGAAACGCCGATGATCATTGAGCACCTCAAGAGCAACGAGGACTACGCCCGCGCGTATCAGAACCTCCGCGCGCGGATCACCGACGGGGGCTTTGAGGCCCATCTCATCCAGTGAACGACCTCGGCGGGGCGATGTTGGGGGGCGGAGAAGCGCGGGCAGCGCGGTTCGGGGAGACGAGCGCGTTGCGGATCGGAGAGATAGAAGCGCCGCGAAGTGGGGAGACGGAAGCGTTGCGGTTTGCGGGAATGGAAGCGCCGCGGCTTGTGGAAACGGAAGTGCCGCGGTTCGGAGAGATAGAATCTCTGCGGTTCGTCAAGTTCGATCCGAGCGGCAATACGACGGTGCTGATTCTCGATCCCGTGCCGCGGGAACGGTTCGCGGAAGTCGCGCGGGTCGTGATGAGCGACCGGAGCGTCGGGGCCGAGCAGGTCGGCTTTTGTCTGCCCGGCTCGCCGCCCGGCTCGTTGCCGCGCCTGCAAATGATGGGCGGGGAGTTTTGCGGGAACGCGGCGCGCTGCTTTGCGGCGTGGCTTGCGATGGAGGGCGGGGCTGAACTGTCGGGCAAGGCCGCCGACAAAACCGGAGCCGACAAAACCGAAGTTTCTGTCTCGATCGAGGTCTCCGGCAGCGACGCCCCGCTGACTGCCCGCGTCGGGCGCATCCGCGGCAAACCGAACGGGCGCAGCGTGTCGATCGCAATGCCCATGCCGCTCCCGGACGGGATCGTGAGCGGGCGGGACGAGGCGCTTGGAGACTTTAACCTCGTCGCGTTTCCGGGGATCACGCACCTGATTCTGTGGGAGCGGGAGCCGGAGGGGGACAGACAGGTTGGCGCGGAACGTGTTCTTGCGCGGGCAAGGGCGCTGATCGCGCGGCACGGCTTTTCGACGGAGTGTTTCGGTCTGCTGTACTGTGACTGCGGAGGGACGCGAGCGCCGCACGCCGGTTCTCCTGTGCCGTCGTGCGCCGATTCTCCTGCGGCGGTACAGCGGGACCCCTCTGTGCCGCCGAACGCCGGTGCCCTGCGCATGGTCCCGCTTGTCCGCGTCGAAGCCGCGGATTCGCTCGTATGGGAAGGCAGCTGCGGCTCCGGCACGGTCGCGGTCGCCTGCGCGCTCGCGGCACGCTCCGCCGTGCCGGCGACCGCGCAAACCGCCGTCACGGAGGTCACGCTCGCGCAGCCCGGCGGCTGTCTCGGCGCCCGCGTCGAGTGGGCG
>JAITSR010000137.1 GCA_031287655.1 Clostridiales bacterium | reverse complement strand
TGACGGGCTTCTCCGACGCCGGGGACGTTTCGGATTACGCGCGCGACGCACTCGCGTGGGCGGTCGAGGCCGGCCTCGTGCTGGGCCACGACGGTATGCTCAGTCCGCAGGACAGAGCGACGCGCGCCGAGTTCGCGGCGATCCTGCACAGGTTCAATGAAAAAGCGCAGTAACATAGCGCGCGAGCCCAAAAGCCCCGCGGCATACGCCGCGGGGCTTTTGATGAACACCTCGCGGGGAGCATGTAGGGGCGAGCGGATTGTGAGCATGCAGGGGCGAGGCTTGCCTCGCCCGAAAAAAGCGCGACGATTACGGGCGGGGAGCGGTCGGGCGGGCGAAGCGGGCGATCCACAGGAGACCGCCCGTCAGGATGCTCAAATAGTACGTCAGAAAGCGCCACAGGAGGATCGCGGGCATGATCGCGGCCGCGTTGAAGAACAGTGAGAAAAACAGGTAAAAGCTCCCCTCCGCCGCCCCGGACGAGCCCGGCAGCGGAATGAACGCGGTAATCATCGTAATGATCGACTGGGCGTAGAGCATCAGGAAAATCGACGCGCCGGAAAAACCGAGGCTCTTATACACGCAAAACGGCACGGTATAGTACGATAAAAACTGGAGCGACGTCAGCGCGTAGGACAGGACGCGCACGCGCGCGTTTTTTTCAAACAGCCCCGCGCTCTTGTGGAAGATCGCCATCTGGCGGTGGATTTTATCGAGCAGGCGCTCGGGCCGCCGGACGAGCCGGATCCGGTGCAGCAACGCGACGGCCCGGTTTACAAATCGATGCGTAAAACCGCTGTTCCGCGTCACGGCGCACATTGCGGCGACCGCGAGGAAATTCAGCGCGAGGCCGACGAGCACGAGCACGGCAAAATAGGGGACGCGTTCATAAAAATAGCTTGCGCCGAACAAAACGCCCGCGATCGAAATGACCGTGAGGCAGGTCTGGTAGATGATGGACTTTGTGATCAGGATCGAGCCCGCGGAGCCCGCGGAAAGCCCGCTCCGGGCCATCACATAGAGCTGCATCGGCTGGCCGCCGGTCGAAAAAGGCGTGATCGCGCTGTAAAAAAGGCCGACGAGCCCCGTGTAGAGCGAATGTGTGAATTTGTAGCCCCTGCGCAGACTCCGCGTGAGAACCTGCAGCACGAGCGCCTCAAAGAACCAATAGAGCAGGATCACAAGAACGCCGCACAGGAGCCAGTACACGCGAATGTTTGCGAGCGCGGCCGCAAGCGCGGCAAGACCGCCGCCCGGCGCGGCGAACACGAACCACAGAAGGATGCCGAGCGCGGTCAGAGCGCCCGCAAGGTTCAGCCAATTTTTATGTAAAAAGTCCCGCACAAATATCCTCCAAATAAGGAATCCCCTTGTCAATCCTCGTATCCGCCTCAGAGCTGCGAACCGGCGGAGACGGCGCGGCGCGATTTGACCGGGCGCTCCCGCGCCTCGAGAATCTGCGTGTAAAAATCCTCCCACCGCGAAAGGACGCTCTCCCGCGTGTAGTGCCGGTGTCCCTCCCACGAGCGCGCGCCCCACTCCCGGCGGGCCTCCCCGTCGTTCGCGAGCCGACGGATCGCCCGCGCGAACTCCGCGTTGCCGTCCGCCTTCATATAGCAGTCGAACAGGATCGGCGGGTAGAGGTCGAGATCGCGCAGGAGCAGCGGCTTTTTGCAGCACATCGCCTCCAAGATCGTCATCGGGAACAGTTCGCTGTAGGACGGCAGAAACAGCATGTCGCACGCGTTATAGACGTCAGACATGCGCTCCCTCGGGACGATGCCGAGGAATTTGACGTTTTTTGGCGGTTTTTTTGCCATGCGGCGGATTTCGTCATATCCCGACGAGAGCTGGCCGAACGAGAAGCCGCCCGCCCACACAAATGTGACGTCCGGCAGGGCCCGCGCGACGGCGAGGAAGTCCGCGACGCCTTTTCGCGCCTGAAGCTGCCCGACGCCTAGCACCGTGAAGCGGTCGGGCGGGAGGCCGAGCGCCGCCTTCAGAAGGGCCTGCTCCCCTGCCGCGGCGGGGCGAAAGAGACCGTCGGACACATAGTTCGGGATGTATCGGATGCGCGCCGGGTCAAGACAGCACAGCTCGGCGAGCTTTTTCGCAAAGACGGGGTTCACGGCGACGAGGTAGTCCATGCTCCGATAGAACCTCCGCATGTACCAGTAAAACCCGGCCCGCGCGGGGCGCGGCAGCGCGAGGCTTTCATCGACGGTCTCCGGGAGAAAGTGGACGTAGCAGACGGACACGGTACACGCGGGCCTCCACTGATTCCCGATAAAAAACGCGGGGTCGATCGTGTGATAGTGATTGATGTCCGCGGCCCGAAACCGTTCGCCGTTCCGGTTCTCGCGCACGCTGAACTTGTCCGCGAGCCCCTCTTTGATCAAAAGCACCTGTTCGTCATAGCAGGACGCGACGCCCTGTCCCTTGACTTTATAAGCCGATGAAATCATGTTGATCGTATACATCGTCGGCGCGCCCCCTCCGGCTGTTGATAATTTGTTTTCTTTGCGGCAATCCATATTTATGACCATTCCTGCGTCCATTATACAGAACCGTTCTTAAATCTTTCTAAAGAAACGATTGAAAATTTCTTTTTTTCAAATTTATGAAACAGAAGCGCAAAAAGTTGGTATATATAGTGTCGTACTGGTTATCTATCAATCGTTCGGATCAATCGCTTGGATCAATCATTAGGAAGGATCAGATCGGTATGCCTGAAATCATTCTCGGAACGGACATCGGCTCCCAGACCATGAAGCTCGCGCTCGTGCGGCAGGACAAGCGGTTTACGGTCCTCGGGACGGCGGTCGTGAAAACGCCGGAGGGCAGTGTGCTGGACGGGGAGATCACCTACGCGGAAGGGATCGCGAGCCGCCTGCGTGAATTTATCGACGGCGCGGGGGTGAAGCCGACCGGGCTCGCGGCCTGCATGAACTCGCCGAACATCATCACGCGCAAGCTCACGCTGCCCGCGATGAACGCCTCGGAAATCTCCGCCGCGGTAAAATTTGAAATGCTAAAGCTCTTTCCGTCGATCAAGGATACGCATGTGATCACGCAGCGGACGCTCGAATCGGACGCGGCCAATGTGACGGTGCTCGCGGCCCTGTGCCCGGGCAGTCTGATCCGGCACTACACGGACCTCGCGGCAAGGCTCGGCATCCCGTTCAAATACGCGGACGTCCACGCAAACGCGCAGGCGAAGGCGATTGCCCGTTTCTTCGGACCGGGCGGCGCGGGCGGAGGGTCGGCGGGCACGGGCGGCTCCGGCGGCGCGGGCGCGCGTGTCGGCGCGGGTTCGACGGGGCTTTTGATCGACATCGGCTATCGGTCCTCGCTCGTCAGCGTTTTGAGCCGCGGCAAGCTGGTCCTCTCGCGCCACGGCATAAGCGGCGCGGCGGCGTTTGACAACATGATCGCGGAAAAGGCGGGCGTCTCGCGCGACGAGGTCGAGAGCGCGCGCCACAGCGGGGATTTCTCAAAGATCGTGATCGACCCGGCGGACGCCGCGGCCGTGCAAAGCGTGTGTTTTCTGGACATCGACGATCAGGTGCGGCAGACGATTGAATTTTACGAATATGAAAAACCGAAGGAAAAGCTCGCGTTCGTGTCCGTCGTCGGCGAGGGCGGCTCGATCCCGGAAATCGGGCCTCATTTTGCGGACGCGCTGAATCTGGAGCCGCGCGAGCTCCTGCCGACCGCGGACATCAAGGCGGGGCGTCTCGTTCCCAAGCTGCTGATCGCGGCGATCGGGGCCGCAATCCGGGAGCCCGGCGGGGCGGATCAGGACATCAACTTCCTCGAGACGGGGGCTTACGCGGGGGGCCGCCGCGGCGGACCGCTCGGCAGCAGGCTTCTGACCGCGGCCGCGCTTGGCGTGATCATTCTCGGCGCGGCGATCGGGACCTTTGTCTTCTTCGCGTCGGACTACCAAAAAAGCCTCGCGGGGGTCGATCAGATCAACGGGCAGATACGGCAGTTTACGGACGTCTCCGAGCAGTCGGCGGAGATTGCCGCGGCGCAAAAAAAGCTCGCGGACCTGACGGCGGTCATGGACGCGATCGACCGGAACAGCGTCAAAGCCTCCGAGATGATTGAAACGCTGACGGACGGCGCGCCGGAGGGCCTTTTCGCGATCAACTTCAACGTGCTGAACGCGAACGAGATCGTGCTGACCGGCAAGTCGAAGGAGTACGCCGACATCGCGGGCTTCGCGCTGCTCCTGCGAGGGAGCGGGAAATACGGCGGCGTGCAGATCAATTCGATCACCGCGAATCAATCCGCGTCCGAGGAGATCACGGACTACAGCTTTTCGCTCACCGTAAAACCATAAGATTATTGTTCTTTTTCTCACGCGAGAAAAAGAACCAAAAAGAGCGAACACGTTAGCCGCTGCTAGTTACAAAAAAGGAGTGAGTTATATGGTAAAAAAATCCACAACAGGTTCCCGGAGCGGGATTCCGACGTTTGAGTTTGTGATCGCAGCGGCCGTCCTGCTGCTGCTCGAGGGCCTTTTGCTGTACAACTTTCTGGTGGCGCCTCA
>JAITSR010000104.1 GCA_031287655.1 Clostridiales bacterium | reverse complement strand
TTTGGAGGAGCGGAACAGGGAACTGATCGAGAAGAACAACAACGTTCTGATTGAAATCGCAAAGCGGGAAGCCGAGCTCGCGGAGATTCGCAGCAACCTTGCGCAGCCACGCGAAAAGCGATACTGACGAGCATGTTTCACAAAAACAGAAACAGTCGAATAAAAAATATCAAAAGGGAGCGCGAAAATGCTTGACATGACCGTTACTTATCGGGATTTGGGCCTTTTGGCGGTCTTTTTTGTGATCGTGGTCGCCGGGATATTCCTGATCCGCGCGCTCGCGCATTTGGGCGGGATTTTGTCGGAAACCAAAAAGCTCTTTAAGGACAACGCGGAGGGGATCGACAAGCTCTTAAAGACCCTGCCGGAGCTCACCGAGAACGCGGCCACGCTGTCGGAGCAGGCGATCGGCATCGCGGAGGCGCTGAGTCGCGAGCAGGAGATGGCGGAGGACGCGCTTTTTGACATCGGGGAGACCGTCGGGCTCGTCGCGGATACGGCGCGCACGATTCACGACGACGTTTTTGAAGGGGTAAAAAAACTTGCGGGCCTGATCGCGGCGCTGATCGGCCTGTTTACGGGGAAGAAGGGGAAATCCGAAGCGGCGCCCGGCGAGGGCGGCGCGGGTCCGGCGGGGGTCGGCGCGGACGTGGTCGACTCGGCGGGCAAGAGTGACGCGGGAGGCGCGGCGGGTAAGGGCGCGTCGGTCGCGCAGCCGAAAGCGGGAAGCGCAAGCGCCGGAGAGGTCGGCGGGAGCGTTGCGGCCGGAGCCGCGAAGCCGGCGCGCCATGCCTATGACCGCCGCCCGATTGAGCGCCGCTCGAACACGGCCGACGCGCGGCGCGGGAAACGTTGCGCGGCGACGGCGCGAAAGCGCCGGAACAGCGACGAGCGGAACATCAATATTCACATCAGATGACCCGGACAATCGAACTGGCGGCGCCGGCGGGCGGACTTCCGGCGTTTTACGCGGCGATCGACAACGGCGCGGACGCGGTTTATCTGGGCGGACTCCGTTTTAGCGCGCGGGCGGGCGCCGCGAATTTTTCGGACGACGAGTTGAAAACCGCGCTCGACTATGCGCATACACGCGAGCGGAGCGTCTATCTTGCCGTCAACACGCTGCTTTTTCACACCGAATTGGAACGGGCGCTCGAATGGGTTTACGGCGCTTACGAAAACGGTGTCGACGCGCTGATTACGCAGGACGCCGGTTTTTCGGCGCTCGTTCGGCGCGCGATGCCGGACCTGCCCTTGCACGCGAGCACGCAGGCGGGCGCCTGCGACGCGGAGGCCGTGCGTGAGTTTGTGCGCGCGGGCTTTTCACGCGTGATTCTCGCGCGCGAGCTCACACTGGAGGAAATCGCGGCGATCGACGCCGCGGGTACGGGCGCGGAACTCGAGGTGTTCGCGCACGGGGCGCTCTGCGTCTCTTATTCGGGGCAGTGCCTGATGAGCAGCATGATCGGGGGGCGCAGCGCGAACCGCGGCGCTTGCGCGCAGCCCTGCCGCCTGCCCTATAGCGTCGGGCGCAAAAGCGGCTACTTGATGAGCCCGAGGGATTTGTGTACGCTGCCCTTTCTCGACCGGCTCGCCGCGGTCGGCGTGCGCGCGCTGAAAATCGAAGGGCGCATGAAAAGCCCGGAGTACGTCGCGACCGTCACCTCCGTGTACCGGAGTTATCTTGACCGCCTGCCGCGCCATGAGCCCTATACGGTTGACCCCCGGGACGAAGCCCGGCTTGCCGCCGTATTTGGCAGGGGCGCTTTTACGCGGGGTTATTACTTTGAAAAGCCCTTTTCGGCGTTGATCAACTTTGAGAACCCGGACGGCGGGCAAAACCGGCGCGCGGCGCAGGAGATGGCCGCGGCCGCGGTTGCGCCGTCAGGAGCGGGCGCGGGGCAGGGAGCGGACGCAGGCGCGTCCGCCGAAGCGGGCGCAAAGGCTGGCGCCGGAGCGCGGCCGGAAGTCGTTACGGGCGCGCGGTCGGAGACGGATGAGGGAGCGGGGTCGCACGGGGGATCGGATTCGCGGTGTTGTGTGCCGCTCATCGGGAGGCTCGTCGTGTGCGAGGGGCGGTTGCCTGAGTTTACGGTCAGGCGCGCCGAATCCGGTGAGCCACGCGTGACGGTTCGAGGCGCGGCGCCGCCGGAGCGGGCTTTGCGGCTGCCGCTGACCGGGGAGACCGCGCGAAGGCAGCTGAACCGGACCGGCGGGACGCCGTTCCGCTTTGCGCGCTTGGACGTCCAGATCGGGGAGGGGTTCGCGCTATCCGCAAGCGCGCTGAACGCCCTGCGGCGTGACGCGCTCGCGGGCTTTGCGCAGGGGCTTGTACAAAAAAAGCGCCGCGCCGCGCCGGACGCCGGCTTTTCTGATTTGTGCGGCGCGATGTTTACAAAAGCGCGCGACGAGGCCCCTATTGAGAGAGGACCTTCCGTCTCCGCGTATTTTCGGCGGGTCGAAGCCGATTTCAGCTTGGAGGGGGTACTCGCGGACAGGCTCTATCTGCCGGTCCGGGCGTTTTTTTCGCCGGGTGTGCGAAAGGAGATTTTGCGATGGCGAACCGCGATGGAACGGCGTTCTGCGGCCGAGCGGCGGACGGGCGCGCGGACTGAGCTTTTTACCGCCTTGCCCTGGGTGACGCGCGCCGGTTTTTATGAGGCGCTCGAAAGGGATATGGACGCCCTGTTTTCTGGCGCCGGAGGACTTGAGTCTTCTGCCGCCGTTCCGGACGGTTTTCTGGCAGGGAATATCGGGACGCTCGTCTATCTTGTCTCCGCCCTCGAGCGCCGCGAAGATTTGCGCGGCCGCGGCCTTAGACTCTGTCTCGACGCGTGCGCGAACGTGACAAACGGGCTTTCGCTCCGCGCGATGACAGACGCCGGCGCGTCCTGTGTCGCGCTCTCTCCGGAAATGGATGTCCGCGAGGTGCGCCGGATTGCCGAAGGCGGGTGGGGCGCGTTTTGCGAAGCCGCCGTCTACGGGCGGCAGCTTCTCATGCAATCCGAATATTGCCCGGTCGGGGCGGCATTCGGTTGCGCGGAGGGCCAAAGGCGGTTTTCGCGGGGCGACGGACAGGTGTTTTGGATGAAGGACCGCAAGGCGGAGTCCTTTTTGCTGCTCTGCGATCACGAGGCCTGCCGCTGCGCCGTTTATAACGCGAAAACGCTGTTCCTCCCGCGGGATGTCGGTATGCTCCGCGAGGCGCGTTTAGCTTCGCTCAGGCTCGACTTTACCGACGAGCCGCCGGAGGACGCGGCGCGGGTCTCGGCGCTTTTTTACGAACTCGCGGCGCAGAAGGGGACCGCGGCGCAAAATGCCGGGGCGATTTTGGAAAAACACGCCTGTGCGTCGGAGTGGATTCTCGCGCGCGGGATCACAAGGGGGTATTTTGCCCCCAAAAAGGAGTCGGATCAGTGGAAAATAACAAGGGAAGCGGAGCGGCCGCGGCCGCGCCAAAGACTGTAATTTCAGACGCAACCACCGCCGCAGCCGTCGTCGTCGCGGTTGAGCGATGCCGTGCGGACGCCCGGATTCCAAGCTACGCACATGCGGGGGACGCGGGAATGGACGTTTGCGCCGCGGAGGACGCGGATATTTTCCCGGGGCGGACGGTTTTGGTGCCGACCGGCTTAAAGTTCGCGATCCCTCCCGGGTATGAGATACAGGTCCGCCCCCGGAGCGGGCTTTCGCTCCGGACGGCGCTCCGTATCCCAAACGCGCCGGGCACGGTCGACAGCGGCTATCGGGAGGAATTGGGGATCATCGTGACAAATACCTGCCTGCCGTCCGGCGCGTCCGATATAGAGTCGGTTCTGAATTTTGAGCGGGAAAAGGGGCGGTTCCCGGTGCGCGGACTGGACGGGGCGCTCATAGAGCCCGCGTGCGAGGGGAGACGCGCCTCCGGCGGAGAGATGCCGCAAGCCGCCACCGGCGGGGAGACGTCGCAAGTCACCGGCGGGGAGACGTCGCAATTTGCCTCCGGCGGGGATGCGTCTTTGGCGTGCGTGTACCGCGTGCGCAAGGGCGACAGGATCGCGCAGCTCGTCCTAAAGGAGCTGCCTGTGATGGAGCTCGTCGAGGTCGCGTCCGTCGCGGGGATCGGGGAGGACAGAAACGGGGGCTTCGGCTCCACGGGGATCGGGTCTTAGGACCCGCGCCGCGCGGACAGCGCGGGGGAGGATAGATGGCAAAGATCGAACGCAAGGTGAACGGAAACATAAAATCCATGAAACGCACGGTCCTTGAGACCTTGGAGGCGATTTACGACGCCGCCGCGGAAAAGGACCGTTTTGTACCGGAACAGGCGGCGCGCGCGATGGCTTACGCGACGGCGGCGGCGAACCGGGAGGTCGCCGTGATGATCGGGCGGCGCGGGAACGTGCTCTCGGTCTCCGTCGGCAGCGACCGGGCGGTCGATTTGTTTGGAAAACAGATCCGGCGCGGGGAGGCGCGGGCGTCGGGCGTGCGCTGTATCCACACGCATCCGAACGGCGACGAGGCGCTTTCGGATGTCGACCTCTCCGCGCTCACGAGTATGCGCCTTGACGCGATGGCCGTGCTCGCGGTGGACGAAGCCGGGAATATTGTGAGCGCGAGCGCCGCGATCCGCCCGGTCGGCAAGGAGGTCCGCTTTTACGGCCCGTATTTTTCGGCGTCCGGACCCAAGGCCGAAGCCGATGAGGCGCCCGAACCGGACACCGGCGCAGCATCCTTTTCCGAAAGCGGCGCGCCCGCGTCACAGCGCGCGTCCGAACTCACACCCGCGCCGACGCCCGATGGGACTGTCCCGCCGCGCATTCTCGAGTCGCTCGACGCGCTCTTGCCGGATGTCTACGCGCAGGACCGGGAGGCGGAGGTCTCCTTTTTTGACCCGCGCGGCACGCAGCGGGAGCGCGCGGTGCTCGTCGGCGTGCGGCCCCAGCCGGGGGACGACGGGCCGGAGCTCGGCGAACTGACACAGCTTGCAAAAACAGCCGGCGCGGATGTGCGGGAAAAGCTGCTGTACCGGGAGCGGGAAGCGGACGCCGCGCACTATATCGGAAAAGGCAAGCTCGAGGAGCTCTCGCAGCTCCGGCAGGAGACCGAAGCGGACCTCGTAATCTTTGACGACGAGCTCTCGGGCGCGCAGACGCGCAACCTCGAGGAGGCGCTCGGCGTCAAGGTCGTCGACAGGACGGCGCTGATCCTTGACATCTTTGCGGGCAGGGCGCGGACGAAGGAGGGCAAGCTGCAGGTCGAGCTCGCGCAACTCAACTATAACCTGTCCCGGCTCGTCGGGCTCGGCGGGCAGCTCTCCCGGCTCGGCGGCGGGATTGGCACGCGCGGCCCCGGCGAAAAGAAACTCGACGTCGACCGGAGACATATCCGCCGCCGCATCCACGCGATCGAGGAAGAACTCCAAAGGACGCAGACGCGCCGGGGGCGGACGCGCAAGACCGGGCGGCTCGCCTCGGCGACGGTCGTCGCGCTCGTCGGCTACACAAACGCCGGAAAGTCGACGCTGTTCAACACGCTGTGCGGCGCGGACGTCTTTACGGAGGACAAGTTGTTCGCGACGCTTGACCCGACCGCGCGAAAGCTCGCGCTGCCGTCCGGCGGGAGCGTGATCGCTGTGGATACGGTCGGTTTTATCAACAAGCTGCCGCACGAGCTCGTCGACGCGTTCAAGGCGACGCTTGAGGAAGCGGTCTACGCGGACATCCTGCTGCACGTCGTCGACGTCTCAAACCCCGATGCGCAAAGCCAGATCGAGACGGTCGAGCGCATACTGCGCGACATCGGCGCGGTGGACAAAAAGATGCTCATAGCGTTTAACAAGACGGATCTTGTCGATCGGACGCCGGACTGGGTCCGATTCTGGCGGCCCGCGGAGGGCGCGGCGGGCGGTGCGGACGCGCGGCGCGCGGACGTCCGTTACTGTGAAATCTCCGCGAAAACGGGGCGCGGCGTCGACACGCTTTTGCGCACGCTGTCCGAAATGGCCGCGGAGGAATACCTCAAGCTCGAGGTGCTGATCCCGTATCAGGCGGGGAAGCTGAGCGCGTACCTACATGAGAACGCGAAGATATTGCGCGAGGAATATACGCCGGAGGGGGTCAGCATGAGCGTGCGGCTCGGCCGACAGTTCGCGGGGCGCGTCAAGGCGTATGTCGTCCGCGGACCCGCCGGGGCCGCGGGGTCCGGCTGATGACGGAACGACGGGCCTCGGTGAAAGTAAAGTGAGGGCGCGGTATCGGACGCTCGGCGGCGCGGGCCTCGCGGAATACGAGGAAAAAAAGTCCCGTTTTATCGGCGCGGCGCGGCCGGTCGCGTCCGAGGCGGAGGCGCTCTCTTTCCTTGCGGAGGTGCGCGCGGAGCACAGGTCCGCTTCACACAACGTATACGCGTACTCGGCCGGGGAAGGCGTCCCCGCGAAGCGCTTTTCCGACGACGGAGAGCCGCAGGGCACAGCCGGTGTACCGGTGCTTGACGTCATCGAAAAAGGTGGGCTCGAGGACGTCGCGATCGTCGTGACGCGCTACTTCGGCGGCACGCTGCTCGGGGCCGCGGGCCTGATCCGGGCCTATGGCAAGGCCGCGTCGATGGCCGCCGAGGCCGCCGGTGTCGTCGAGCGCTCGCTCGCGCGGGAACTCGCCGTGCTCGTTGAATACCCGCTGCTTGGCCTTGTAAAAAACGAGATCGAAAAGAGCGGCTATGTGATCCGCCGGATTCAGTACGGCGTCGACGCCGAGCTCACCGTGCAGGTCCCGCACGCGGCGGCGGAAGCCTTTTGTGCCCGCGTCTCCGAGTTGACCGCAGACGCGGCGCTGGTCGAGCCCATTGGGAACTCCTACATTACTGTACCCGCGACGCGTGCTCGCGACGCGGACTTGAAAGAAGCGCGGCAATAGGCTATACTAATGTGGATCAAAACGCGCCGCCCGCGGCGCGCACGGAAACGGAGGAATTATGTCCGGTCATTCAAAATGGGCGAATATCAAGCGTAAAAAAGAAGAATCCGACTCAAAACGGGGCAAGATTTTCACAAAGCTCGGCAGGGAGCTTGCCGTCGTCGTAAAGCAGGGCGGGCCGGACCCGGTGTCAAACAGCAAGCTAAAGGACGTTATCGCAAAAGCCAAGGCCGAAAACATGCCGAACGACAACATCATGCGCAGCATCAAAAAGGCGGCGGGCGATCAGGACGGCGCGAATTATGAGGAAATCACCTATGAGGGCTACGGGCCGGGCGGCGTCGCGGTGATCGTCGAGACGATGACGGACAATAAAAACCGGACCGCGGGCGACGTGCGCCATCTGTTTGACAAGTATGGCGGCAACATGGGCACGAGCGGCTGCGTGTCGTTTCTGTTTAACCGAAAGGGGCTGATCGTCGTCCTAAAAGAGACGCGGCCCAACGAGGACGCCGTGATGATGGAGGCGTTGGAAGCGGGCGCGGAGGACATTGTTTCACAGGAGGACGTCTACGAGATTACGACGACGCCCGAAGGTTTTTCGGCGGTGCGGGAGGCGTTGGAAAAGGACGGTTATGAGTTCGAGGAGGCCGATATTGAGATGATCCCGGTCACGACGGTCAGTCTCACGGACCCAAAGCAGGTTGAGTCTTTGGAAAAGCTCGTCGACAGCCTCGACGATCTGGACGACGTACAAAATGTGTTCCACAATTGGGAAGAATCGGAATAAGGGGGAAGCGAATCAATGGATAAGTCGATTGGCGAGAGAATTTTGGATGGTTTGAATGTGTCCCTGATCGGGATGACGATTACAATTTCGACGTTGGTGTGTCTGTCTCTGGTGATTTTGGTCCTTTCGCGGGCCGTCGCGGCGGCGTCGCGCAAATCCGGCGGCGGCTCGGGAGCTTCCGGCGGCGCGGGGACGGGGCAAGCGTCCGCGCAGCCGCAGCCCGTGGCGTTTACGCCGGTGAACAACGCGACAGCCGCGGGCAAGCCCGAGCCGGTCCCGGCCGGGGCGGACGTCCGGCAAGCCGCGCAGGCGGCGGGCGGGGAGCTCGTCGCCGTGTTTGCCGCGGCGATCGCCGCGCTGACCGGTGAAAGCGTCTCCCAGCTTCGGATCGTCTCGTTCCGCAAAACCGGGCAGACGGCCCCGGCGTGGAATCTGCGCGGGCGCAACGACTACCTCTCCGGCAAGCTGTAAGCCGCTTGGCTGTTTGGCGGCGCATGATCGCGGCGAAGGCGCTTGTCAGGTGTACGAGGGCGGTGATGGGAATTTCCCCGTATTTTTGCCTGACTTTTTTCACTTGACTTTCAAGTCTGTTTTTGCTAGAATGACGTGGCTGTGTTTTATCCCCATATGGCGGCGTAGCTCAGATG
>JAITSR010000012.1 GCA_031287655.1 Clostridiales bacterium | reverse complement strand
GGCTTGCTCATCGTTGAGGTTTTGTTCTTCGCCGAGGCTCTGCTCCCAGAGATTTTTGGATTTGCCGCGCGCGTCTTCCCGCTCTTTATCCATCGCGGCAAAACGCGCGGAATAGATTTCGCCCGCCGCCGAAACCGAGCGCGCAAGCGCGTCGGAGTCCCCCTCCGCGGCTGTGGCCGCGCCCTTTTTGGCGAACGCCTTTTTGGGGCGCGCGGCGGCGGGGCCTTTGCTTTTTTTCGACGCGGCTTTTATGCCACCCGCAGTCTCCGGACCCCTGCCGCGTTCGGCAAAGGCGTCCGCGCGCCCCTCCGCCGCGGCGGTTTCAAAACGAATCGCGGCCTTTGGCAAAAGCAGGCGCATTGAAAAGAGCTCCGCGCCGACCGCGACAAGCAGCGCCGCGCCCCGCAGTGTCGCGGCTTCCGACGATCCGCTCGGAAGGAACGAAAGCGCCAAAAAATACGCGACCGCGATCGACCCCGCAACCAGCGCGGGCAGGAGCAGCTTTGCGCCTTTCGCGCCGATTTCCCCCGCGGCCCCCCGCGCACGCGCTCCCGAACCCTCCGCGGACTGGGGCGCGCCCCAGCCGCCCGCCGCCGCGCCGACGTCCCGGCCTTCTTCCGAAAAACACAGAATGTCGAGCAAAAAATCCGTAAACGCGTCGTAGCGGAAACCCGTTTTTTTTACTTCCTCGATGATCCTGCGGCAAAAGAGCTTGCCTGTCGAATCCTCGGGATGAAAATTTTTCATCAGTTCGAGCACAAACGCCGGAAATCCCGCCTCGCCGCCGTCCGATGGCTCGACGGGCAAATAGGCGAGCTTTACTCCGTGCCGCTCCGGGTCGATATATATGAGCTCCGGGTCGAGCAGCAGGCATTTTTCCTCAAGCAGGAATTGTTCCAAGCCCCCGATCGTCGCGGAAACCCCCATCAGCGCCTCCGCGAGAAAGCGGATGCCGGGCGAACGCGACCGGATGTACTCCGCAAGCGTCACGGCGCCGCCAACCCCATAGGAGAAACAGGGCTTCCCGTCCGCCTTCATAAACCGGAACGGCAAAAGACCGGCGATGTCATTGTTTGCGACCATCTCGACCTGATACTCCATCACCTCGCACCCGGAAGGCAGTTTGATCACAAGCTGCCTTCCGCTCTCGTCGAGGATCTGTTCCGCGGAATAAAACCCCCGTCTACTCATTGGATTGCGTTTTCACTCCTAATGTTTGAGACGTTAACGTCACTGTTGATCTGCTCGTTGGCGAACAGCTCGTCCATCACACCCGTCGCGAACTCGATGATCGCGTCCCGGAAAATCAGCGCGAGACCCACGAGCACCGCGATGATGATTACGATCTCGACCGTGCCCATCCCGTCCTCCTCCCTCCAAAAACGTTTCAGCAATTTCGTCATGGCTTTCCCCTTTCGTTTTCCTTATTTTTTTTAGTTCACGAAAAACCTTGCAGCGCGAGTACGGCCGGGGTCGTCACGATCAGAAGGATCGACAGCAGCATGATCGCCATCGGCAGGAGCATTTTTGACGCGGCTTCCTCGCCGAGTTTTTTTGCGGCGTTCTTGCGCATTTCCCAACATTCGTTCGCGTGGACGCGCAGGATCGAGACGAGCTCCGCGTTGCCTTTTCGGATATTTTGCAGCAACACCGAGACGACGCGCGTGACCTCCTGAATCCGGCAGCGCTTCGCAAAATCCTCATACGCCTTCGACTCACTCTTGCCCGAGCGAATCTCCATCGCCGCCATGTCTAGTTCTCTGCCGAGCGCCTTCCCCTTGCCCGTATCCTCCGTCACCTTTTCCCAAGCCTTTGTCACATTCATACCCGCGTTGATCAGCAGCGTCAGCTTCACGAGAAAATCCGGAAAGTCCAGCATGATTTCGAGTTTGCGCTGCTTGACCGCCATGCTGAGCCGGCTGTCCGGCAGCGCGAACGCCGCCGAAAGGATCAGCGCGCAGAAGAACAAGTACCCCGCGTCCGTCTCCGACTGCGTGCCGATCAACAGGCAGAACTCGGCCGCCAAAAAGACATAGGCGATTTTGGACGCCTGATGGAGCAAAAAACGGATGTCTGAATCCCCTTTTCCAAAGAACTCGACAATATAGACCTTGATCTTCCGGTCATAACTGATCCGCGCCGTATACCGCGCGCGCCGCAGCGCATAGGCAGGCAGCAAAATCACCGCCTTGAGCTTTTGCTCCGCAAGATACGGGCCGTAGAACGCCTCCGCGTCCCGCCGGAAAACAAGGCTGAGGGCGAGCCACAGCACGGGGAGCAGTACCGCAGGCACGACCAGGCCCAAAGATACGGACATGGATTCAGTCACAGATTCAATCATTGAAATCCTCCTTCTCGCCTTCTCGCCTTGCCTACACCTTTATGTTCATAATCCGCTCCGAAACGAACCATGAAAACGCGATCAAAAGCAGCGCCGCGCTCATGATGAGCCGTCCGGTCAGCGTTGTGAACACGGGGTCGATATAGTCCTTCGCGGTCATCGACAGCACGAGAATCAGTGCGATCGGCATCGCGTTCAGCACCTTTTTTTCAAACTTTCGCTGCGCGAGCAGGACGTCGATCTCGTTTTTGATCTCCATCTTGTCGCCGAGGATATTCGTCGTGTTTTTTACGATTTCAACGAGGTTGCCGCCGGTTCGCCGACAGGTCACGAGCACGTTGCAAAAACTCTCGATGTCCTCGATGCCGGAGCGCTCCGCGAGGTCTTTTAGCGCCAAGTCGATCGTCTCGTTCAGCGTGATCCTGCGCAGAATCACGTCGACCTCGCGAATGATCGCCGTCTCCGGGTCCGGATACAGGATTTCGAGGTCGCCGCGCACCTCGCGCAGAGCGGACTCCATCGTCTTTCCGGCCATCAGGCTCGACGAGAGCGAATAGAGCATGTCCCGGAACTGCTGTTTTAGCGCATCCCGCCGCCGGAGTATCTGCTGCTTGCGCCTGCGCGGCAGATAGAACAGTCCGAACGGGGCGAGCAGCGCCGACAGAAGGAGACTTCTGTAAAACACATACGCCATCACAAATACGGCGGCCATCGCGGCGGCGGCCGACAGGCAGGCTTCCGGCTTTGACATCCGATAATTGTTATAGTCATAAAATTCATGGCTCGTTCCCGATACCGTCCCGTCCATCGCGCCCTCCACCGCCTTCCCGCTCCAACGCGCTCCACCCTGTAACGCCCATCCATGGCGTTACGGCACTTTAAACAGTTTCCGCCTCAAAAAACGGGCTGCTCAGCCCCGCGAGCCTCAGCTTTGTCGTGTTTCGGATCAGGTTCCCGGTTTGCCGGAACACGCCGTGTACGGCCCCCTCCTCCGGTGCGCGCGGGCTCCCCCGCTTTTCCCGGAACCCGCCTGTCGACCGAAACTCACCTATTTCATCGATCGGACGCGTCTCACCTGTCGGCCGGATTTCGTCTTTGGGCCGCTCCGCAAACTCGTACAGCCGGTTCAACACGATTTGGCCGTCGCGCAGGCCGTCCAGCTCCGAAATCTCCACAACTTTTCTGCTGCCGTCGCGCAGCCGCGCGACATGGACGATCACGTCAATCGCGGACGCGACCTGCTGACGGATCGCCTCGAGCGGGACCGCTTCCTCGCTCAGCACCATCGTTTCGAGACGCGAGAGCATATCCCGCGCGGAATTTGCGTGGCCGGTCGTCAAAGAACCGTCATGCCCCGTGTTCATGCTTTGCAGCATATAATACGCCGCCAGTCCGTCGCGCACCTCCCCCACGAGGATGCGGTCCGGCCTCATTCGCAGCGACGACTTGATCAGGTTTCCCATGTCAATCTGGCCCTTGCCCTCCGTGTTTGCGTTGCGCGTTTCAAGGCGCACAAGGTTTTTCAGCGATTTCAGCTGGAGCTCCGCCGAGTCCTCGATCGTAATCACGCGTTCCTCCGGCGGAATCATCGCCGCGACCGCGTTCAGGAGCGACGTCTTGCCGGAGCCGGTGCCGCCGCTGATAAAGAGGTTGTACCGCGCGCGCACAAGCACGTTCAGCAGCTCCGCGATCCCCTCGTCTATGCTGCCGAACATCAGGAGCCGTTCGATCGACATCGGCTTTTCCGGGAATTTGCGGATTGTCAGCACAGGGCCGTCGATCGCGATCGGCCGCAGCACGACGTTGACGCGCGAGCCGTCCGAAAGCCTCGCGTCGACAATCGGCGTGGCCTCGTTGACCGTCCGGTTCACTTTTGACACAATACTCTGTATGACGTCCTCGAGCTTTTCTGACGTCTCGAAGAAAAAGTCTGTCTTTGCGACTTTGCCCTCGCGTTCGATAAAGATGTCGCGATGCCCGTTCACCATGATCTCGGTGATCCCCGCGTCGTCGATCAACGGCTGAATGACGTCGAGCCGCCGGATCGAGTTGAACACGCGCTCTGTGAGCCGCTTGCGCTCGGCGAGCGGGTAGTAGCGCTCCCCGGATTTTTGGAGCACGATGCTCTCGATGATGTCGAGCACCTCGTCGTCCGCCATGTCGCGCTTCATATCAAGCCTGCCGAGCATTTCGGCCTTGATCTCCATGAACAACCTGTCAAATGCCGCCGCAGCTGTCGCCGTCGTCGTCACCGCCGTCGCTGTTGTCGATGCTGTCGCTGCCGTCGCCGCACTCATGCCGCCGCCTCCCCTCTTTTTCGGTTCACAGCCTGTGCGCGATTTCCAGAAGCGCCGACCCGAAACCGTTCGTGATACTGGACACCGCATCCGCGCGGTAATCGCCGCTGATTTCGCCGCAGTAGGGTAAAAATGAAGCCTTTGCCCGAAAGAGTTCAGACATCTCGCGCACGGCTTCGGAAAACGGCTCCCCGCCGCTATCCTCCGTCCCGTTCAACAAAATATGGCTCCGCTTATAAATATCCTCCGCGCGATCCGAAAAAACCCTGTCAAGCTGAGCTTTCAGAAGCGCGAGCTTACGCCGTTCCGCGCCTCCCGTCCGGCTTACGATCATCACATTGTCCACGAGCTCCAGAAGCGTTTTGTTGCGCACGGAGAGCCCGCTGTGCGTGTCGATCACGATCCGGTCAAATATCCCGACGCTCCGGAGCTTTGCGATCAGCTGCTCCAGCTCCGAAGGCAGGAGCTCGTCGACGTCCATCGGATAGGTCGGCGGCGCATAGAATGAAAAGCCGCCCCGGCGCTCAGTCTGGCTCAGGGCCTCGAGCTTTAACCCGAGTTTTTCCGGGCGCGTTTTCAGCGAGTAAATGATGTCGGAAAGGCCGCCCGCCCGCGCGCCTTCAAAAGCAAGCGGCTCTACGCCGGCCCAGTCCAAATTCAGGTAGAGCGCGTGCAGCTTGGAACGCGCGTAGTGGGAGCAGAGCGCAAGCGCGACCGTCGTCCGCCCCGCCCCGCCGCATGGGGAAAACATCAGCGAAACCCGGGCCTCGCGCCCTCCGCGCACAAGCCCGGACTCCGGCGACACGCGGTCACACTCCGAATAGATGCGCAGAATGTCGCTGACCAGCCTGTCCGCGCCGCGATAGCGATCCACGACGGGAACGCTCTCCGCCGCGCGGGCGCCGCTCTCCGCAAGCGCGCCGCCCTCCGTGAGCGCGATCACAAGGCCCGATTCCACTTTGCCCACCCAGTCCCCGCAGGCATCCGAGGAGACAAGGAGAATGTCCGCCTTGGCGTCTTTGCGCTGAATATACGCGAGAAACCGGTCAAACTGCGAAAAGGTCTGCAAGTTGAAACGGTGCCGGTAATTTCCGGTCACATATCCCGCGAAGTTCTCCATATACCGCGCGTCCCTGTCCATCACGACAAGATTCAGTCTGCTCATTTCACCGCCCGCCTGACAATCTATCAATATCCATATTTTCAAAATATTTACATTTTGATCTTACAATATTTCCCATTCGCTGTCAAGCGGTTTTACAAAAAAATTTTTTGGGGAGATTAGACGGTTTTAGACCAGTCCGATATATTCCAGTACTTTTGCCGCCGACCGCGACAGCAGCCAATTCAGAGCGTTGACCGCTTTTCCATCAATGAGAGCGAACAGACAGGCGGGACATTCGGTTTTCATCACAGCCGCGGCGAGCGCCTTTCGAGAATCAAACTTTGCAGTTTGAAGCTCGGCCAGCGCGGTATCCTGCCGCTCTGAAAACCCGTGGATCCGGCGCAAAATCTCATCGAAAACCTCTTGATATTCGGGGAAATAGGTCAGAAACTCCGCTTGCTCGTTTTTTTGAATGATCTCCACTATGTGACCATGTGTCGCCACACCCTGTACCAAGTGATTCAGGGCTACATAGCGCGGAGATTTCACCTTGATCCGGTTGTAGAACCGGTCTACGACGACATACCCTTCCCCGCTGTCGCCAAGCGCCTTCGCGCTTTCTATACAGTCATTCAGGGTCTTGAGCGTGAACAGACGCGGCTTGGATACCCCAATATCCGTCTCACATTCGCGCAGCGTCCGATTGTCTCGTGTCCCGAGGTGCCGGATACTGACGTCTTCGTAGCGGATAACGACGCGGTTATGCGGCGACGTCAGCTCGAACAGATAGGTATAGTCTGTGTTCAGGCTTCCCGTGGACAGACCGGTTTTCGCCCAAGCCTCCATAAAAAGGCTGTGTAAATCGGTTCGCCGCCCGTGTGTTAAAAGCGCGCTGTGGATATGCGCGTTGCGGGCGTCGATTTCCCCGTTGCTGGAGATACGCCACCGGCTTCTGCCATACCACAGCTTGACAAGCGAACCGTCTATTTTCTCTTGAACCCGTGCCGTAGCCCAGTCAATCTCAGGAATATAACTCTCCCCAAAATTGCCGAATTTGAAAAAGGGGACGCAAACGGGCCTGTAATGATCCGTTTCATCAAGGATAATGCCGCGGCATTCGCGGACAACAGGCAAGGTGAAGTCCGAGTGAATCTGATCATATTTTAACAGAACGAAACCGTCTTCTCGTTTGGCTTTCACAAAGTATGGCGATTCCGCCAATTTCTTCTCCCAATCGAGGTTGTCATGTATGAAAGCGCTGATGGCAAGCGGCATGATCATTCCTTCTTTCTCACCGCTATATAATATCATGTACGTTTCGTCGCGCGAAACGCTAATTTCTGCCGCTTGATTCTGACATAACCGCCGTGCGATCGTCCGACAGATACTTGTTCATCTGCCAGAGAAGATAAAGCGGAATCAGCCGCACTTCCCCGCCGCCGACATTGTTCATGGAGGTCTTGACGGATATTCTTGGATTATATTTTTTCCTGTACTCCGCAAGGGATTTTGCCTTGTCGTTGCGCTCGGACTTCACCTCAACCGGAATAAGGTCGGTATCGTGCCGGAGAATAAAATCCACTTCCGCCGTGTTTCCGGATTTCCAGTAGAACCATTCGGCCTCATATAGGTTCACCATCTCGCACAAAACGTAGTTTTCGACCATCGCGCCCTTAAATTCCTTATATTCATCGCTTTTTTGCAGAATATGTCCTGCGGATACGCCGGCCATTTTTCGCAGCAGGCCGACATCCGCCAGATACAGCTTAAAAAATGTCTGATCGGCATATGCAGAAAGCGGCACAAAGGGCTTTTCGATTTTCGCCACTTTATAGACCAGCCCCGCCGATAACAGCCATTCCAGCGCGTCCTCCAAATCCTTCGCTCTCCAGCCCTTTTTGACTTGGCTGAAGATAAACTTGCTGTTCTCTTTTGAGAGCTGGAGCGGTATGGAGCGCCAGATGGCGGACAGTTTCGGGAAGTCCTTTGACGGCGCGTGCTTGGCAAAATCCAGTTCGTAGCTGTTCAAAATCTGCTGCTGGACAGTCTCCAACTGTTCAATATCTTTTGTGCGAATCCATGTGTCCACCGCCTCCGGCATCCCGCCTGTGATATAGTAGGCGCGCAGATAGTTCTCCAATTTGCCGGCAAACAGATCGGATACCTTCTCGTTTGGCTTTAAGTCTTGTAAATGCTCGCAGAGCATTTCTTCGCCGTTCGCCAATAGAAATTCCTGAAAATTCATAGGAAGCAGGGTCAGAAAATCCACCTTGCCCACCGGAAAAGAGAGCGGCTTGCTCAAAGCGATTCCGAGCAGCGAACCGGCACAGATCACATGATACTCCGGCGCGTTTTCGCAGAAATATTTCAGCGAGGTCAGCGCCCTGTTGCAAAACTGAATCTCGTCGAAAATAATCAGTGTTTTTCCGGGTATAATGGCCTTTTTCCGCAATATCCCGAGTTCAGTGACGATACGCCTTACGTCCAGATCGTGCTCAAAGCGCGCTCCCAGATCGTCGTTTCCCTCGAAGTTAAAGTAGGCGGCATCCTCATAAAAGGTCGCGCCAAATTCCCTGAGCAGCCATGTTTTCCCGCATTGGCGCACACCTTTGACAATCAGCGGCTTCCGGTACTCGCTGTTCTTCCACTTTTTCATTTTATCCAGCAGATTTCTTTTCACGGTAAAACCTCGCGTTATTCATATTAAAAAACGCAATAGCAACAGCATTTTTCATATTTATTATATGCCGTTTGAACGAGGTGTCAAGAGAAACACTCAAATCACAATTCACTTAGAAGCTCTTAACCAGAATCGAACTGGTGACCTCGTCCTTACCAAGGACGCGCTCTGCCGACTGAGCTATAAGAGCGGACATCAACTGCGAACGGACATATTCTAGCATATCCCCCGCGCGTAAGTCAAGAAATTATGCCTTTAGGGAAATGAGTCTCATCTCATTTCAGATATACACATCAAAGTCTCCTGTTTGGCTAAATATATTGTACTCCAGCCGCTGTTGAACCCCAAGCGGATTTGTTGTATAATCCAAACAGATAAAGGATTTGCCGTTTGGCGGCCTGTTCCACTTCCTTGCGAAAGGAGGTGGTATGATGATTGTAGAACAGCTTGCGATTTTGAAGCTGGCATTAGAAATAATGCTTCTAGTCATTGAAGTTTACCGCTTATCGAAAGATAAGCGTGAAT
>JAITSR010000261.1 GCA_031287655.1 Clostridiales bacterium | reverse complement strand
TTCCGGCAAAACCTGCTCGGCAAGCGCGTCGACTATTCGGGGCGCTCGGTAATCGTCGTCGGGCCGGAGCTCAAAATCTACCAGTGCGGGCTGCCCAAGGAGATGGCGCTCGAGCTGTTTAAGCCTTTTGTGATGAAAAAGCTCGTCAGCGAGGGTCTCGCGCACAACATCAAGAGCGCGAAACGTAAGGTGGAGCGCGTCCAAAACGACGTCTGGGACGTGCTTGAGGACGTGATCAAGGACCACCCGGTGCTGCTGAACCGCGCGCCGACGCTCCACAGACTCGGGATTCAGGCGTTTGAGCCGGTGCTCGTCGAGGGCCGCGCGCTAAAGCTCCACCCGCTCGTCTGCACCGCGTACAACGCGGACTTCGACGGCGACCAGATGGCCGTGCATGTGCCGCTGTCCGCGGAGGCGCAGGCCGAGGCGCGCTTTTTGATGCTGTCCGCAAACAACCTGTTAAAGCCGCAGGACGGCCGCCCCGTCACGGTGCCGACGCAGGACATGATCCTCGGCAGCTACTACCTCACGATCGACAAAGAGGGCGAGCCGGGCGAGGGCAGGGTGTTCTCGTCGCCGGACGAGGTGATTCTCGCATACGAGAACAAAATGATCAGCCTGCACACAAAGATCAGGCTGCGGCGCAGGAAAACCGTCGACGGCGTCACGCGCGCAAAGATCATCGACACGACGGCGGGCCGCATGTTCTTCAACGACGCGATCCCGCAGGATTTGGGCTACATCGACCGCGAGGACCCGGCAAACGAGCTCAAGTTTGAGATCGACTTCCTTGTCGGCAAGTCGCAGCTCTCGGACATCATCGACCGCTGCATCAGGACGCACGGCACGACCGACACCGCGATCCTGCTTGACAACATCAAGACGCTCGGCTTCAAATACTCGACGCAGGCCGCCGTGACGATCGGCGTCTCCGACATGATTATCCCGGAGTTGAAAAACAAGTATATCGCCGAGACCGAAAAGGAGATCGAGCATATCACGAACAACTACCGGCGCGGGCTGATGTCGGACGAGGAGCGCCACAACGCGGTCATTTCGCAGTGGACGGAGACGACCGACAGGATCACAAAGGCGCTCGACGAGAACCTCGACCGGTTCAACCCGGTCAAGATGATGTCGCAGTCCGGGGCGCGCGGCAACATCAACCAGATCAAGCAGCTCTCGGGCATGAGGGGGCTGATGAACGACACGACCGGGCGCACGCTCGAAATCCCGATCAAGTCGAATTTCCGCGAGGGCTTGAACGTGCTCGAATTTTTCATCTCGACGCACGGCGCGCGCAAAGGGCTTGCGGACACGGCGCTCCGCACGGCGGACTCGGGCTATCTGACGCGGCGGCTCGTCGACGTCAGTCAGGATGTGATCATTCGCGAGACGGACTGCGGGACGGAAAACGGCATCGTCGTCTCGGATGTCATCGACAACAAAAACGTGATCGAGCCTTTGCGCGAGCGGCTGTTCGGGCGTTATACGGCGGAGGCCGTGCTGCACCCGGAGACGGGCGAGGTGCTCGTTGAAAAGGGCGTGATGATGAACGACGCGCAGGCGCGCCTCATCTCCGACGCCGGCGTCAAGGCCGTAAAAATCCGTTCGGTGCTGACCTGCAGCGCGCGGCTCGGCGTCTGCGCGAAATGCTACGGCGTGAACCTCGCGACGAGCTTGGACGTGAACGTCGGCGAGGCGGTCGGGATCATCGCGGCGCAGAGTATCGGCGAGCCCGGCACACAGCTCACGATGCGCACGTTCCACACGGGCGGCGTCGTCGGCGACGACATCACGCAGGGTCTCCCGCGCGTCGAGGAACTCTTTGAGGCGAGGAAGCCCAAGGGCCTCGCGATCGTCAGTGAGATCGCGGGCGAGGTCAGCATGAAGGAGACGAAAAAGAAGCGTGAGCTGACCGTCGTCTCGGACGACGGCGACGCGAAAACCTATGTAATCCCGTATGGCGCGAGCCTGAAGGTGCAGGAGGGCGACAGTGTGGAGGCCGGCGACGAGCTGACCGAGGGCTCCGTGAACCCGCACGACGTTTTGAAGATCAAGGGGACGCGCGGCGTGCAGAGCTACTTGCTGCAGGAGGTGCAGAAGGTGTACCGCCAGCAGGGCGTGGAGATCAACGACAAGCACATCGAGGTCGTCGTGCGCCAGATGATGCGCAAGGTGAAGGTCGACGACTGTTCGGACACGAATCTGCTCCCGGGCGGGCTTGTCGACATGTTCGAGTTTGAGGGCGAGAACCGGCGCGTCGAGGCCGAGGGGCTGACGATGGCGACCGGCAAGCGGACGCTGCTCGGGATCACAAAGGCGTCGCTCGCGACGGATTCGTTCCTCTCGGCGGCGTCGTTCCAAGAGACGACGCGCGTGCTGACCGAGGCCGCGATCAAGGGCAAGGTGGACCCGCTCGTCGGCTTGAAGGAGAACGTGATCATTGGCAAGTTGATCCCGGCGGGGACGGGAATGGCGCGCTACAAGGACATCAGCATTGAGAGCCTTGGCGGCAGCGCGATCTCCCCTGCCGCGGCCGCGGCGCTTGCGGCGGCGGCGCGGGCGGCGGACGCGGCGGAGTACGAGCGCGAGCGCGACAGGGAGCGCGAGCGGGAATGGACGCGGACGCAGGCGCTCGACAGGGAAATGGAACTCGAGCGCGAGCAGGGGCGGAGGTCGGAATCCGACGGGGACGACGAAGCCGACGCGCCGGAAGATTCGGGCGCGGGTACGGCCGCCGAACGCGAGTACGTTCTGGAATAAAATAGCAGGCATACAAAACACGCCGCGCCCTCATACATTGAGGGCGCGGCGTGTTTTGTATCACAAACTTTAGGCATTTCAGCCAAAAATAACTTGAACATTCCGTGCGGGAGTGATATTCTTGTGCAGATGTACGAGAAAAGAATTATCGCTATTTTGAATTGTGAATTGTGCATTATGAATTGTAAATTGTGAATAGTGCATTGTGAATTGAAAAGAAAGGCTGGTTGGTCATCATGCGGAAAAAAGCGCTCTCTTTCTTATTGTCTCTGGCGATGCTTCTGAGTTATTTGCCCGCCAATTTTGCCGCGGCGGCGGACCCTTCGGACTCCCCGGGTTCTTCGGACCCTTCGGCTCTCTCGGGCTCTCCGGCCCTCTCAGACCTTTCAGGCCTCTCGGCTCTCTCGGACCCATCGGGTTCTTCGGACCTCTCTGACCCTCCGAGCTCTCCGGATTCTCCGGACCCTTCGGACCCTCCGGGCTTTTCTGCCCTCTCGGACCCTCCGGGGTCTCCGGATTCGGACTTCGTCATTGAGGACGGCGTGCTGCTTGCATACGCCGGCGACGGCGGAGTCGTGGTGATCCCGGACGGCGTCGTCGAGATTGCGGACGCGGTCTTTTTGGACAACACATCCGTCAGAGGTCTCGTCCTCAATGAGGGCTTACAGAAGATCGGCGACGACGCGTTTCGGGGCAATGACAGATTAACCGGGGCGCTTGTGCTTCCGAGCAGTTTGAAAGCGATCGGAAATTACGCGTTCGCGGGCTGCGCATATCTGCAGAGCCTGACCTTGAATCAGGGGCTGCAAACAATCGGGGACCGCGCTTTTGACGGGGACGGCAATATAACCGGACCGCTGACGATCCCCGACAGTATTACGAGTATCGGCGAGTATGCCTTCCGCGGCTGCGTCTCATTGAGCGGGGACCTCGTGATACCGGGCAGTGTGACTGCGATCGGCCAACGCGCGTTCGAGTCCTGCGCGGGGCTGAACGGCGGTCTAATTTTGGGCGACGGGATTGAAACCATCGGGGATTATGCGTTTTACGACTGCAACCGGCTGACCGGAGACTTGGTCATTCCGGATACGGTGACCTATCTGGGCGGGGGCGCGTTCCGGAACTGCGCCGGTTTTGACGGACGACTGCGGCTGCCGGTCGGTCTGACGGCCATTTACGGCGACACATTCTCCGGCTGCTCCAATCTCACGGGTCAGGTCGTGATTCCGGATGCGGTGGCGACAATCCACAGCTACAACGCGTTTACGAATATGCCCATGATCACCGGTCTGATTTTCGGGGAACAGTTGACGCATATCGGCGCTTTTTCTTTCTCCGGCTGCTCCGGCATCGAAGAGCTTATCTTTACGGGCCTGACGGTCCCCTCACTCGGCTGGGACAACGAATTTAAAGAAATGGCGAACCTCAAAACGGTCTATGTGCCGCGGGAGCGATACGACGTCTATGCGGCGGCTTTCGCGCCCCGGATGCCGCCCCGTGCGCGGATTCTGATCGAGGACGGCGGGGAATTTTTCATCGAGGACGGCGTGCTGAAAGCCTACTTGGGCAGCGGCGGGGATGTGATCCTGCCGGACGGTCTGATTGAGATCGGCATAGGGGCCTTCCAGAACAACGCGGAAATCACGAAGGTTATATTAAACGACGGCCTGATCCGGATCGGGACTTACGCGTTCGCTGGCAACACGGGGCTGACGGAAGTGGTCTTTAACGGCGAATTGCAAAGCATTGGGGCTAATGCTTTTCAGAACTGCGCGAACCTTGCGGAGCTGAACTTGCCCGCCAGCCTGCAAATCATCGGAAATTACGCGTTTGCGGGTTGTACGAACCTGATGAGTCTGGTCTTAAATCACGGGCTGCATAGGATCGGGGACTACGCTTTTGACGGGGACGGCATGATCGCCGGAAGGCTCATGATCCCGTACGGTATTATAGATATCGGCGATTATGCTTTCCGCGGCTGCGCCTCATTGAGTTGGGACCTTGAGATACCGGGCAGCGTGGCCACGATCGGCCGCGGCGCGTTTGAGAGCTGCGTGGGGCTGAACGGCAGACTCACTTTGGGCTACGGCATACAATCCATCGGGGATTTCGCGTTTTCCGACTGCCACTGGCTGACCGGAGATTTGATCATTCCGGATACGGTGTTCCATCTGGGCGGGGGCGCGTTCCAGAACTGCCACGGTTTTAACGGACGCCTGCAGCTGCCGGCCAACCTGACGGCAATTTTTGGAAACACATTCTACGGCTGCTCCAACCTCACGGGTCAGATCGTGATTCCGGACACGGTGACCACAATCCACGGCTACAACGCGTTTGCCTATATGCCGAATATCACCGGTCTGGTTTTCGGGGAGCAGTTGACGCATATCGGCGCTTGGACTTTCTCCGGCTGCTCCGGCATCCGGGAAGTCACATTCAAGGGACTGACGGTTCCCTCGCTCGGCTACGACAGCGTCCTTACGGATATGACGTACCTCGAAACGATCTATGTACCGCGGGAGCAATACGCCGCCTACGCGGAGGCTTTCTCGCCCCGGATGCCGTCCGGCGCGCGGATTCTGATCCCGGACGACGAGGGATTTTTCATTGAGGACGGCGTGCTGAAAGCCTACTTGGGTCGCGGCGGAGAGGTGACCCTGCCGGACGGTCTGATTGAGATCGGAACGGGGGCCTTCCAGAACAACACGGAAATCACGAAGGTTACATTAAACGACGGCCTGACCCGAATCGGGGCTTACGCCTTTCAGGGCTGCGTAAATCTGGCGGAGGTGAGCTTCAACGGCGAACTGCAAGACGTCGGCGAATATGCTTTTCAAAACAACACCGCGCTCGCGAGCCTGAATCTGCCCGACGGCTTAATAACGCTCGGAAATTACGCGTTCGCGGGCTGCTCAAACCTGCTGAGCCTGACCTTGAATCAGGGGCTGCAAACGATCGGGGACTTCGCTTTTGACGAGGACAGCATGATCGCCGGAAGGCTCTTGATCCCGGACAGTATTACGAGTATCGGTGAGTATGCCTTTCGGGGCTGCGCGCGGCTGAGCGGGGACCTCGTGATACCGGGCGGCGTGGAAACGATCGGCCAAGGCGCGTTTGAGTCCTGCGTTGGTCTGGACGGCGAACTCACATTGGGCGACGGCATACAGTCCATCGGCGCGTATGCGTTTAACTATTGCAACCAACTGACCGGAGATTTGATCATTCCGGATACGGTGATTTATCTGGGTGGAAGTGCGTTCCAGAGCTGCGCCGGTTTTGACGGGAACCTGCGGCTGTCGGCCAACCTGACGGTCATTAACAGCAGCGCATTCTACTACTGTTCCAATCTCACGGGTGAGCTGGTTATCCCGGACACGGTGACGACAATCCACGGCTAT
>JAITSR010000226.1 GCA_031287655.1 Clostridiales bacterium | reverse complement strand
CCGCGCGCACCTCCCGATTCGGCGTTTTTAGGTAATAATCCGCCGATCCGTTGGAGTCCCATTCAATGGCCTTGACTGTCAAATACCCGGTTTGGAACATCAGAGATACCGGCGAAAGCCGCGTGAGGTCCGCGGTGGCGTCCAAATCATCTTCGTTGATCATCGCCTGATCCATATCGGTATACGCGGCGGGGTTATCTTTAATCAGTTTGATTAAGAAACTTGGCGAACCGCTGGCGTACCAATAGGATGAAAAGCGCCTGTTCTGAAAAAATTGCAACAGGGAAAAGGGATTGAACACATGGGTTTCCCCGTCCCATGAGTAGCCGTCATACCATTTGAAGATTTGGTCATAAACGCTGCCTTCCCCGTTTGCGGGCCATTGCGCAAATTGTTTCTGCGCGCGCAAGGCCGCAAGATGCTCATTGAAAAGTTCCGTTATGTCTTGCGCCGTAAAACCGCAGATCGCCGCGAAATCATCCTCCAGCGTAATGTCCGTCAGATTGTTCAATTCGGAAAAGAGCGAGGTTTTCGTAAATTTTGAAACCCCGGTAAAGAACGTGAACCGCAAATGAGCGTCCATGCCCTTTAATACACCGAAAAAATTTTTGATCACCTGACGGTTGGCATCGGCAATTTCCGTGTCCAGAATGTAATCCAGCACAGGCTTGTCATACTCGTCCACCAATACCGCCACACGTCGACCGTATTTTTTGTGCAAGCCTTCGATCAATCCCAGAAATACACTGGAAAGCAGAGAAGACTCTATCTCAATGCCCTCCGCTTTGCACAACACGCACAATCTGTCCATGATGGACTGTTCCAGCGCGTCCGCGTCTTTTGTCGTCATTGTTGACATATCCAGCCGGATAACGGGATAATTTTGAAAATCATAATCCGTCCCGTCAATCCACAGGCCGCGAAAGAGTGCGCGATTGCCGCCGAACACCTCGGCAATCGTGTCCAATAGCAGCGACTTACCAAACCGCCTCGGACGCGAAAGAAAGTAACACTTCACGCCTGTCAGCAGGTTGTAAACGAACCGCGTCTTGTCCGCATAGAGATACCCGCCTTCAATAATTTCACGAAATGTCTGTATGCCGATGGGTAGTTTTTTCATAATGCCATTACCATTTCCTTATTTTCCTCATTTTTTCGAGTTGACTCGGAAACTCGGACGCCTTGCGGCGATTCTGTTTCACGTTATGCGCTCTCGCGCGGGTTAAAATAACGAGCGGCCGTCGAGAGCAGGAGCCCCAGCTCGATCGGCTTTGCGATATGCCCGTCCATGCCCGCCCTCCGGCTGTTTTCGACGTCCTCGGCAAACGCGTTCGCGGTCATCGCGACGATCGGCACCGCTTTCGCGCGCGGCGTGTCGAGCCTCCGGATCGCCCGCGTCGCCTGATAGCCGTCCATCACCGGCATCTGCACGTCCATGAGAATCAGGTCGTAGCGGTCGGGAGCCGTGGCGAACAGCTCGACCGCCGCCTTACCGTTTTCCGCGCAGTCGATCGTCACGCGCGTATCCTCGAGCAGGGCGATCACGATTTCCCGGTTGATCTCAATATCCTCGACCAAGAGCAGCGTCTTGCCCTCAAAGCGGTAATCGGAGGCGTTTCGCGCGGTCTGCGCGGAGGTCAGCTGATCCGGACTGCCGGGCTCAAGCACAAGCCGCACCGTAAAGCAGCTGCCCTTGCCCGGCTCGCTCTCCACCCGAATGTCGCCGCCCATCAGCTCCGCAATGCTCTTGCTGATCACAAGCCCGAGCCCCGTGCCGCCGAAGCGCCGCGCCGTCCCGTTGTCCGCCTGCGTGAACGCGTTGAACAGGCGCGCCTGCTGTTCCGGGGAAATGCCGATCCCGCTGTCCCGCACGGATGCTTCGATCTGCACGCCGCGACCGCCGCCCGCGGGCGGCCCTGTCTGCGGCGGCGACGCGGACAGGGCCGCGGACCCCGCCACTGACCTCGCCGTGGGACTCGCAGCAGATCCCGCCGTGGGACCCGCAGCAGGTCCCGCCGCGAGCGACACCGTCAGCCGAATCTCACCGTTTTCGGGCGTGAATTTGATCGCGTTCGAGAGCAAATTCAAAAGGATTTGGGACAGGCGCATATCGTCGCCGATTACGACGGCGGGCAGCTCCGGCGAGGTCTCGACAATGAGCTTTTGGCGCTTTTCCGCGGCGCGCACACCGATCATGCTCTCGATGTTGCGGATTGTCGCCTCAAGGGAGAACGGCTCGCGCGCGAGCGCAAACTTGCGCGCCTCGATCTTTGACATGTCGAGGATGTCGTTGATCAGCCCGAGCAGCTGCTTTGACGCGAGCGCGATCTTGTCGAGGCAGTCGTATATCCGGGCAAGGTCGCGGCTCCCCCGCGCGATCGTCGCCATGCCGGTCACGGCGTTGATCGGCGTGCGAATCTCATGGCTCATGTTCGCGAGGAACTCGCTCTTGGTCCGCGACGCTTCCTCCGCGGCGGCCATCGCCTCCTGCGCCGCGCGCGTCTGGACCTCAAGCTCCTGCGTGCGCTCTTGTACCGTCAGCTCGAGACGCCTGCCTTCGCGCATACGCCGCGAGAGCAGGACGCCAAAAAGGCCGATCACGCACAGGAGCAGGACCGTCGCGCCGATCAGCCACGGACGCTGCGCCTGCGCCATCTTGCTGCGGTAGTCGAACGTCTTTCGCGTCCAGCGGTCGGCGATCTCCTCCGTGTTGATCAGCGGCTGCGCCTTAGAAAGGATTGAGCAGAGCGTGGCCTCGCCCGGGTTGAGTCCGAAGCGCGATTCGTATGGGTGATTGAACACGAGGTTCGCCTTGAAACCCGGGCGCTCCAGATAGTTCGTCGCGCTCTGGAGCAGATTCCGCGTCGCCATCACAAGCGCCACCTCGCCGCGTTCGAGCCCGTCAAAGGCGTCGATCGTGCTGACGTATTCGACCGTATTATTATGGTTTGGAAACCATTCGTAAAACAGCTCGGCGTAGGCGGAGTCCACGATCAGGCCGATTTTTGCGTAGGGGATTTCGTTGATGCCGACGTTCTCGTAGTCCGCCGCGGAGAGCAGCGCGTAATGATCCTCCTGATACGCGGTATCCGTCCAGAGATAGCGCCCCTTGCGCTTCTCGGAGGGGATCAGCTCCGTCGCGAGCGCGACGCGGCCTTCGTCGAGCATCCGCAAAAGCTCCGGCCACTCCGTATAGGGCTCGTTCGCGACTTCAAAGCGGAGTCCCGTAATGTCCTCGATGCCGCGCAGCACGTCAAACGACGTGCCCTGCCACTCCCCGGTCGGCGCGTGATAAAAACTCGTCGGGTAGTTGTCGTACTCGGCGGCGATCGGGATCGCGGTCTGCGCCTCGCTGTGCGCGTCGATATACGCCTTTTCCTCATCGGTCAGGCGCATGAACAGCTTGTGGCACAGATAGTCGCGCTGGCCGTCCTTGTACAGCCTGATCAGGTGATAGGCCGCGCCGTTATCAAGCGCCTTCTGCACGGCGGAGATCACGGGTAAAAGCTCGGGGTTCTGCGTTGAAAGGGAGACCGGCCCGAAGATCAGCGGGAAGAAGTCCTCCGCCGTGACGTCGCCGTAAACGTCAAAGGCCGCCTCGACGCCGGCGTCCTCAAAAAAGGCGTCGGCGCGGCCGCTTTTTAGCATTTGATAGGCGCTGTCATAGCCGCCGACAAAAATCGCCTCAAATTCGTCTTGGATATGGGGGGCGACAAGGCCGTGCGCCGTCGTACCCTCAAGGAACATGTAGCGCAGCGGGCGCGTTTTTGCGAGCGTCGCCAAGTCCTCGCCGCCTTCGATGCGCATCCTCTTGATCGAGCGCTCGGCGATCGTACCTGTCATAAAATAGGTCTCGCGCCGCTCCGGCGTCGCCGTGAGCTCGCCCGTAAAATCGAGCTCGAACGACGCGAGCCCCGCGATCATGGATTCCCAGTCGTAGATCGCCGGGACGAACGGGAGCCCGAACAGCGCGCTCAGCCATTCGCAGAAAAGCGCGGAGTAGCCGCCGATCTCGCCGTTCCGGTCGACAAACGCCTCCGTGGAGGGGTTCATCGCGTAGACAAAGCTCCCGCGCCGCGCTTTGAGCGACTCGATCGCGGCGGCCTCGTCGTCTGTCAGACCCGGAATGTCCAAGTAGTAGTCAAACTGCGGATACCGCGCGCCGCCCACCCCCGCGGGGAACGGGCTCGCCGCGGCCGCGGGCGGCGCCGCGGAAGCAGTCGCGGATACGGATACGGTGAATATGCCGAAAAGCGCGGCGAAAAAACCGGACGCGCTCCCCGCGAGAAGAAAAATCGCGGCCAGCCCGGCTGATGCGCGCCTCAAACGAACGGCCCGAGGCAATTTTGCGGGCCCGGCGGATTTATGTGGACTCTCTGTCATGTGCGATCCCGTCGTCGAGCGATCCTTTTGCCGCCGAATCGCGGGCAAAATTGCGTTATATCTGATTTCATTTTATCACATGACAGCTCGTTTGCCAACAAACCGTCGATAGGCGCGCGACTGCCCGCGTTATTATAAAACAACACAAAGTAAGGGGGTGCAAATATTTATAGCCACGCACAACAGCAATCTGGCGCAGCTTTTCGATATTATGCAGACAGAGCAGGATTCACTGCTGTTCTGCAACCTTTCAAAGAACGATGATGGT
>JAITSR010000219.1 GCA_031287655.1 Clostridiales bacterium | reverse complement strand
TCTATGTCCTCTGAAAATCTATCCAAGCGGTAGCAGGACGCGAGGGCAGTACCATCTTTCAGCACATACCCGCCGCACTTTTCGTTCAGATATTTCAAAAATGCCGCCATGACCTGACCGTGCAACTCACGCCAATCACTCATAGTCGCGTCCGTTTTTTGTAGTTCAGCCATTTGGAATAATACTCCTTTCCCATAAAGCTGTCGATTTCGCCCCAGTTCGGCAATTCTTTCATAAGCGAAACCTTGTTGAATATTTCCTCCGTGTAATCGTCGTTACAGATGAAATCGCGGTTCATACCCTGCGCGGCGGGGTAATTTCCCAGTTCAAGCAAGTCCAGCAACGCACGGATATGGTTTGCAGCGGCATAATGCTCCATATGTTCGGGAATTTTCTTTTCGTACTCAATGCCGTAGCTCCCGAATACACTGTTTTCGGTTTCCCCAAAGGTGATATTGCGCCAGCGGAGTGCCGACGCGTGCCAGTCGCCGCAAGTCAGCAGTGAACACGGCAAATTCAGCGCGTGAACGCCCGTAATATATTTCATTGTCAGCTCTCCTGTCCGTTTAATATAACTCTATCACAGTTTATCACATTTTACTCCGTTTTTTCAAACGCAATTTTTCGCCGCGGTTTCATTGCGTGACAGGACACATTGCGCGACGGGATACTTTTCATTCTCATTGGCTTCTGGTAAGATGTTCTTGTAGCAATTCACTTTGTTGGAGAGCTTTGACATATGCTTTTACCGTTTTCGACACGCTCAAGAGTGTGTCGCGGATGCGCGGCTACTGTTGATTTGATGGGGGTGTATTTATGGGAGATAGGAACATTATCGCAAGCGAACACTATGACGTGGCGGTTTGCGGCAGCGGTCCCGCCGGCCTTGGCGCCGCGATGAGCGCGGCCAAGCTCGGCGCGAGCGTAATCCTGCTGGAGAGCGCGAATCTTTTGGGCGGAATCATTAACGCCGTGCCTTGGATGCCCGTCAACCGGCTCCTGATGGAGGGCAAAAGGCGCTCCTACACACACGATCGCTTGGTACATCACATCTTAAAATACGGCGGCGTCGCCACCCGACCGGGCCGGGTCAATAAAATTGACGGCGACGGTCTCTCCAACCATGTGGAGTATTCGGAGCTCGCGATCTATGACATGCTCGAGGAAGCGAAGGTCACATACCGCATGTACAGTCCGGTCGTCGACGTCCTCATGGACGACGGGCGGGTGACCGGCGTGATCGCCCGTGAAAAGCGCGGTTTTGTCGCCTATCACGCAAAATGTGTGGTGGACGCGACCGGAGACGGAGACGTCGCCGCGGCGGCCGGCTGCGACTTCATGGAGGGGCGTGAGGAGGATGGCATCCACATGCCGATTACGCTCGGCTTCTCATTAGGCGGCATCGACAAAGAGTCTTTCGTACCTTGGATGGAAGCGGAGCGCGAGGGCAAATTTGCGGAAATCGTCGGAGACGCGGAAAAAAAAGGGTATTATGTAGCCGCTTGGTATAGCGTCAATCCGGGTACGCTTCCCGGTATTGTAGGCGTCAACAACGGCGCATGGAAGGGGCAGAGTCTGAAATTGAACGGACTTGACGCGGCGGACCTGACCGCGGCGCGCCGTAACGGACTTCACGTCGCGACGGACATGGTGCGGATCCTCCGGGATTACAAGGTCCCCGGCGCTGAAAATTGCTTCCTCGACAAAGTCGGCAATATTTTGGGCGTGCGCGACACGCGGCGGATCGTCGGCGAATATGTACAAACCTTTGAGGATTCACAGGAGGGTCCGGATTTCCCGGACACCGTCGCGAGAAAATACGGCTATATCGACGCGAACCAAGTCTATATCGGGCCGATGAAATCGGGCTACGGCTTCCCCTATCGCGCGCTTGTTCCAAAAAAGGCCGACGGGCTGCTGACCGCCGGGCGATGCGCGTCCATGACATTTCTTGGGCACAGCGCAGGCAAGTCGATGGGAAATATGATGGAGCTCGGCGCCGCCGCGGGCGCGGCCGCGGCGCTCTGCGCGAAAAAAGGGATCAATCCAAGGCAGCTTGACGCCGCGGAACTGCGCGCATGTCTGATCAGCGAGTTGGACGTCCTGATCGGCTAAGCGTAGACGCGCAGACGCGCAGAGACATACAGCCGCTTCATTGCGCGATTCTGTGAACAATGATAAAATCGGCGCGGATCAAAATTATGCAAAACGGGGGATGAATATATGGCAAAAAAAGCGAGTGCGATCAATGGCAGCCCACGCAAGGGCTGGAACACGGCAATCCTGCTCGAAAAGGCGCTCGAAGGCGCGAAGGCGGCCGGGGCGGACACCGAGCTCTTTTCTCTCTACGATCTGGATTATAAGGGCTGCGTGAGCTGTTTTAGCTGCAAGCGAAAAGGCGCGCAATTGGAGCAGTGCGTGCTCATGGACGGGCTCGCGCCGGTTCTGAAGAAGATTCACGCCTGCGACGCCTTGATCCTCGGCTCTCCGATCTACTTTGGGGACGTGACGGGCGAAATGCGTTCATTTATGGAGCGGCTGTTTTTCCCATACGCTTCTTATGACAAAGCGCCGTCGAGTTTTGGTAAAAAGATCGGCGCTGCGTTTATTTATACGATGAACGTCGGCGCCGACGCGCTCGAAAAGATCGGCTATCAGGCGAAGTTCGACGCGACGCAGGGGCTTTTGGAGCGGATTCTCGGACATGGAGAGACGTTGATCTCGACCGAGACGCTGCAATTTGACGACTATGGAAAATACGCGGCCTCGGCGTTTGACGCGGCGCAACGCGCGGAACGGCGCAAAACCGTCTTTGTTGACGACTGCAAGGCCGCCTTCGCGCTCGGCCAAAGGCTCGTGGAATAAGACTGCAAGCGGACTGCGCGCAACGTCAGAATTTGATGTCGAAGCGGAATAACAGTATGTGCGAGCGACGTCAGAGTTTGACGTCGAAGATGTGCTTGCGGGCGGCGGCCGTCTTGCCGCCGCCTTCCTCGCCGTCCGGCGAGTAGACGTTCCCGCCGCTCTGGTCAGACGTGATCAGGTTGACGGAGAAGTTGATGTAATCCAACGCGTTCTGAATCAGCTGCGCGTTCATGTCATTTGTGTCCTTTAGGCCGCCGAGTGTCGCGGCGAGTTGTTTTTGGCAGCCATCAAGCCGCTGGAAGCTCGCTTCGCCGAGCCGCGCATTGATGTCGGACAGCGTGACGCCTTCGAGGTCAAGGTCGAGCTCCGCGGACAACTCCCCGATGATCCCCTCGCGTTCACCTTCCAGCCTGCCGATTTTTAAGATGATCGCCTGCTCGGCTTTCACGAGGCTGTCAAGTTCCTCGATCTTGCCGCGCACAATCACCTCCGTTTTTTTTGCGGAAATATCGGAAGCGTCCCGATACAGAAGCGTCTCGCGCTCCAACACGTCCGCGAGGCGGTCGGCAATGCGGTCCGCGGAGGCGGGTCTGCGGAGGGGCGCGGGCGTCGGGGCCGACATGCGCGTGGGCGCGGCGGAGACGGGGGCGGGCGCAGCGGCGGAGACGAGCGCCGCGCCAAATTCGGGCGCGTAACGAACGCCCGATGTCTCGGCGGATTGTGGCGCCCCGCCGACGCCTGTACCGGCGCTCGGCGGCGCTTCGCCAGCAGGCGCGCCGAAACTATGCAGGCCGTCAGACTGCGCGGCAAAACTCTGCATGTCGTCAGATTGCGCGCCGGGTTTTGATAGACCGCCTTTTTGAGCCTTTGCGCTGTTGGCGTATGCAAAAGCCGCCTGCCCGGCGGGCAGACCCGACCTGCGCGTCGTCCTGTCCGGCGCGGGGGCCGCCGTGCCGACAGTATTCGCAGGCTTGGGCGCGGCGTCGGTATTGGCCGCGGAACCGGAGACCGCGCCCAGCGCGCGCGCTTTGCAGCGCCGCGTTCTGCTCGAGCCGCTCCCGCAGCGTCATCGGGCGCTGCCCGGTATAAAGGCTGGGGTTGGGCAAGCCCGGCGCCTTGTTTTTGCTGTCATACGAATCTCTGCCGGGATTGGAATCCTTTGGCAAGCCGCGCCTCCTTTACCATTTGACGAATTACGCGTTCGGTATCGTCTTTGCGAACAAACCGCTCTTAAAAAGGCTCTCCGCGACGTCCCGGGTATCGGCCTGATAATCCCCCGCCTCGTACTTTGCGCCAAATTCCGCGACTTTGTCCGCCCGGACGTCAGGGGCGTTTTTTAAGCCCTTCATCACGGCCTGAAAATCCATCGCGTCGCGGGAAAGCAGGAGCTTGTCCGCCTTCGGCACGGCCGCGGCCCTGTGTACCGATTTACCCGCCACCGGCTGCTTGTCGTAGATTCCATAGACCTTGCCCACTTCTGAAACATCAAATATTTTCATAACTTCACTCACCTCCGGGATCCGCGCTGCATGATGTCAAGTTTGAAAGTCATCGGCGCTGGGCGTGACTTTCAAACTTTCGAGTGGAACCCTATGGTTCCCCCCGATTCCCCCTTCCTTTACAGAAGATGAAGGGGAATCCCCCTCATCACTCCCCCATGACCATTCCGGCATGGGGTGCATATAGTAAGCGGCATAGTGAAATTTCATGCCGTTTTATGCCTTTCGCAGAAAGGAATGGTCAAAATATGTATCGGCAACTTTGCGGCAAATATTTAGGCGCGCCGCGGCTCAGCCATCATGATCACGCCTATTTCTTTTTCACGTCCGCGAGGAAGTGATACCCGCCGCCCTGCGCCTGCTTTGTCTCCGGCGACGCGGCGAGTTTATCCCGCAGGCTGCGCTTGGACGCCTCCAAGTCCTTGGAGATTCCGCCCTCGCATTCGGAACAGAAGCGGCCCTGCTCGATCTCTTTTCCGCATTTTTCACAAAAATTGATCATCTGCCCGTTCGCGGCGCGGATTTGAAGCCTGCCCTCGCGCACATACTTCATCAGCTTGTCATACGAGATGTCGAGCTCCTTTGCGACGACCGTCAGCGGCAGGCCCGGATGCTCGCGGATATACAGGCTCACATCCTCAAAAATCTTCTCGTCCTCCTTTTGACAGGCCGGGCAGAGCGGAGGCCCCGCGATATACGAAAAGACCTTGTTGCACCGTTTGCAATTCCTCAATTCTGGCACTGCGCCATCACACTCCTTCGCGTTTAAACAAAATGTCGTTGGTTTCTCATCGGATCAGCAGCCCACCCGCGACACCCGCGAGCACCGTAACCGCGATCGGGTTCGCTTTGAATTTTGTGAGCGCGACCGTGGACAGAACAAAGATCAACAGGCACACAGGCGACAGCACGGACAGGGGCGAACGGAACAGGCCCGTAAAAAACGTTTGAATCGTAGTCCCCTCGGGTAAAATCACATCGCGCGCGATCGCGAGGGACGCCGCGGCGATCAAACCGATCGCGGCCGGGCGCACGCCCGCGAATATCCCCTGCACGACCTTTGAGCGCTTGAATTTCTCCAGAAAAAACATGACCGTCAGCACGATCAGGTAGCAGGGCAAGCTGATTCCGAGTGTCGCGAAAAGCGAGCCTAAGAAGCCGGAGTTCAGATACCCGACATAGGTCGCCGCGTTGATTGCGATCGGCCCCGGCACAACGAGGTCAATCGCGGTCAGATCCGCGTACTGCTGCACGGTGACGCCGAGGTTGCCGAGCTCCGTCAGGATGATCGACAGAATCGCGTAGCCGCCGCCGAAACCGACAAGGCCGATCCGAAAGAAAATGAAGAAAAGCGTCAAATAAAGGATCAACCGGCCTCACCGCCTTTCCCGCCGGACTTTGCGCCCGGGTCGTCGCCGGGCTTTGCGAGCTTTACGGCGAGCCCCGCGGCAGCCGCTCCGAGGATCACCCAGAAAGCGCTGACCCGGAAAAACAGCACGATCACAAACGAAAGCAAAATCAGGACCACGGAGAACAGCTTTTGAAAGCTCTTTTTCCCGAGTTTGATCGCCGAATAGAGGATCAGGGCCGCCGACGCGGAGCGCACGCCCGCGAACACGCGCTCGACCGTCTCCGTCCGGGGGATGCTGTCGACGAGGACCGTCGCGACCAGCATGAGCACGAACGCCGGAAGAATCGTCCCAAAACCGGCCGCCAGCGCGCCGACCATCCCCGCGACCTTTTTTCCGACGAACACGGCGCAGTTGAGCGCGATGATGCCGGGCAGCGTCTGCGAGAGCGCCGCGTAATCCAAAAAGGTCTCCTCGTCCATCATCCGGTACTTGTCAATCACGTCTTTTTGAATCAGCGGCAGCATTGCGAGGCCGCCCGCAAACGTAAACGTGCCCGCCTTCAAAAATATCCAAAACAGGCGCAAGGTATCCGCGCGGTCGCGCCCCCGCGTCTGCGTTGGTTTTGTCGTCTCGTCCACCGGGCCTATTTTCCTCCGTCCGTATTCATAAAGCTCGCCGCGTCAAACGACTCCGGCGGCTCGTTGTCCAAAAGCTCGCGCAAAATTTCCTGATGCGCGTCCAGATATTTCAGCGCAAAAGCCGACGCCGACAGATTTTTCGCCGTGTCGGTCAGTTCCAGCCATTTGAGCGTCAGATAAAACGAGCGTTCCTGAAGATCCATGATGTCCTCCGCGATCAATATCGCCCCGGCCGCGCCGCCCGCAAAAAAGGACGGCATAAGGGTCAGGGTCGGCGGCCCCGGCGGCAGCCCCGAAATGAAACCGCCGCCGCCGCTGTTTGTTTGTTCGGTTGTTCGTTTATTCATCCGTTTCCTCGTTTATTCGTCAATTCGTGTGCGGTTACGGGTTATACGCGAGCCCGCAGCGCTCCCTCTTAAAGAAGAAGCTCGGATCGCCCTTCTTCATACGCTCGATGTCCGCTTCAAAGTCGAGGTACTGATACTCTTTTGTCTCCGGGCTGCTCTTGAACCACGAGATGAAGTCCGCGTTCATCGCGTCCGTCCACATACCGTCGATCTCCGTCGCCGAGTACTTTGCCTCGCGCAGGCGCTGGAAACCAAACAGGTCGCGGATATGGGATTTCTCGGCGAGCACGACGGTCTCCTCGACCATGTGCGACGGGATAAACATGATGCCCTC
>JAITSR010000257.1 GCA_031287655.1 Clostridiales bacterium | reverse complement strand
ATCAACGAGGCTGTTGGCGAACGAGCCGAGTACGGACGCAGTCTGCTCGCGTTCCTTTCGGAGAGACTGACGAGCGAGTTCGGAAAGGGCTATACGGTTCGCAATTTGCGTGCTATGCGCCAGTTTTATCAGACGTTTCCAATTCGGCACACGCTGCGTGCCGAATTGACGTGGTCGCATTATCGTATGCTGATGCGCGTGGATGAGCCGAACCGCCGCGAGTTTTATTTGACCGAAAGCGCGAACGAGGGCTGGACCTCGCGGCAATTGGAACGGCAAATCAACTCGTTCTTTTACGAGCGCCTACTTGCCACGCAAAAGGAAAATCGCCCTGAAATAGCGGGCGAAGTCCTCAAACTCGAACCAAAAACAGACGCGGACTATATCCTAAAAGATCCATATATCTTGGAGTTTCTTGATCTGAACGAAAACGCAAAATACAGCGAAAGCGAACTAGAACAGGGTTTGATTGACAAGTTGCAGGAGTTTCTGCTTGAACTGGGCAAAGGCTTCTCTTTTGTGGCGCGTCAAAAGCGCATTACTACGGAACACGGTGAACATTATTACATCGACCTCGTGTTCTATAACTACATCTTGAAGTGCTTTATCGTCATTGACCTGAAAGCCGGAAAGCTGACTTATCAGGATGCGGGGCAGATAGGCTTCTATGTCCGCCTGTTTGACGAAAAGATAAAGCAGGCTGACGATAATCCTACTATTGGCATCGTCCTCGTGACAGACAAAGACGAGAGTATTGTCAAATATTCCGTTCTTGCCGAGAACGAGAACCTCTTCGCCTCCAAGTATCGGCTATATCTGCCGTCTGAGGATGAACTCCGTGCCGAACTGCAAAGGGAGCGTGAACTCATCGAGCAGCAATTTGAAAAAGAACACGGAGGTGACGGTGAATGAAACAAGCGGCTTCGCGTTTCCAAAATCTACTTCTTGGTCAGGAATTGAAGTATCAAGACTCCGCCTGCTTTAGAACAAGATCGACGGCTTTTTTCCAGCCCGAATACTTTTTATCACGCACGGCCTGATCCATGCCCGGATAAAAGCCGCGCCTGCCGATGTTTGCAAATACGGCAGCGCGGTCGTAAATACCTGTCGAGATTCCCGCGGCGTATGCGGCGCCGATCCCCGACAGTTCTTCTTCCGACGGAATACTGACAGCTACGCCGGCTATATCGCTTTGGAACTGCATAAGATAAGCGTCCCGGGTGGGGCCGCCGTCAACGCGAAGTTCCTTAATATCGATGCCCGATTCGATTCGCATCGCGTCCAGCACCTCGGTGATTTGATAGGCGATGCTTTCATTTCCGGCCTTTACAAGCTCCGCCTTTCCGGTGGTTCTGGTCATTCCGACGATCGTCGCTGCGGCCTTGCTGTTCCAATGCGGCGCGCCGAGACCGCTGAACGCCGGAACAAGGTAGGTCGTATCACCGGGGCTCGCAAGTCTTGACAGCTGTTCTGCCTCTTTCGGTGAGGACAGGAGGCCGAGCTCCTTGAGCCACGTTATGACCGCGCCGGCATAGTTGATGTTCCCCTCGAGGACGTAATTGACGGCGCCCCGCATCCGCCACGCAACGGAGGTTACAACCTTGTCACTCAGAATCAGTTCGGGACCGATATTCATCATGACCGACGAGCCCGTTCCGTATGTAGCCTTTATCATACCGCGGCTCAGACAGGCCTGACCGAACAGCGCGCCATGCGAATCGCCGACGACTGCGTGAATCGGTATCGGTTTTGCAAAATACCCGTCAAAATCCGTCTCTCCGAAGTATCCGTCCGAATCGGTCAGTTCGGGCAGTATGGAGGGCTTTATGCCAAACATCGCGCATACCGTTTCGTCCCATTCAAGCGTTTTGATGTTAAACAGCTGCGTTCGGGACGCGTTTGAATAATCCGTCCTAAATTCTTTTCCGCGGGTCAGCCTATAGACAAGCCAGCTGTCCACAGTCCCCGCACACAGCCGACCGCCGTCGGCCATTTCCCGCGTCTGTTTTACGTTTTGCAGGATCCACGCGATCTTTGCCGCCGAAAAGTACGGTGAAAGCCTCAAACCCGTAGCACACCTGATCGCCGCGGCATGCCCTTTTTGCTCAAGTCCGCCGCAAATCTCCGCGCCGCGCGCGCATTGCCACACGATCGCGTTATAGACAGGTTTTCCGGTTGTTTTATCCCACGCGAGGGCGGTTTCCCGCTGATTGCTGATCCCGACGGCCGCTATGCCGTTCTTATCCGCGCCGAGCCGCTCCACAAGCCCCTTTACCGCCGCCAGCGTGTTCTGGTAGATTTCCTCGGGGTCATGTTCGACCCAACCCTTGTCGTTGATCATCTGCGCATGGGGTTTGTCAAACCTTCCAAGCATAGCGCCGCCTTCATCAAACAGCATCGCCTTGGTTCCCTGCGTGCTCTGATCCAGCCCAAGGACATATCGTCTCATCACGATTCACCGCGGAGGTAGGCTTTCACATTTTCCTCAATCGGGTCGTACAGGTCCGGTTTGACTCCGATGTACTTGCACGCCTCATATAATACCGGAACGACATCCTTGTGAACGCCTACGCAGTGGTGGATATACGGACCGGTCACGATTTTTTCCTCCAGCCGCTTGATGTTTTCAACTTCGATCCAGAGGTACGTCCCCATGCACTTAGGCCCGTCGACACCCTTTGCGCCGCCGAGCAGCAGCGAATACTCGCCGTTATCGCCGTCGAAGCGGCACAGAGTGATTTTCCCATGCCTCGCTTCGGCCGCGAGGCTTCCCGGATGCTCAAACGCCAGCGGATAGGTCAGCTTTGCTCTTTCCTTTGCGACCGAAATCGGCCACGGGCCGCAGTGCTGCAACAGCTCGCCGTTTGCGATGTCGGGATGGCGTATCGTCCAGTCCGCAAAAAAACTTCTGGTTTCGCCCATCGCGGAGGCTTCAACCATCAAGGCGGTGATTGCGCCATGAATGTCGGTTTCGCAAACGACCGGAATACCCTCGTCATTTAACAGCGCGTTCGCCGCGCAGGGCATAACGCCGAGTTCTTTTTGCAGCTGATTCCAGCATTGGATCGCGATTGCCTGACATCCGTATTGTTTCGCAAGCCCTTTCATTGCCACTTTAAGCGCGGCCACCGTAAAAAGCGCGTCGTCCTGAATCCGGATTCCCATGTTGGCGCGGCAATACGCAACGACCTTTTGGACCTCCGTCCCCTCCGCTTTTACGGCTTTCACCGCATCGACAAGCTCCGGCATAGGGATCGGGGAAAGCTGGATGTTGAATTTTTCCAAAAGCTCGCCCTCGTTGCACATGGTCGTCCAGAAGTCGAACGGCCTTGTGGAAATCTGCAATATCCGCATATGCCTGAATGTTTTCACGACATTGCAGACCGCTAAAAAATCCTTCAGGCCGCGCTCAAAAACGGGGTCGTCCAAACGGCAGCCGGTCATGTATGTAAACGGGACGCGGAACCTTCGCAATACCTTGCCCGTCGCGAACAGCCCGCACTGGGTATCCCTGAGGCGCACGCCGTTTTCGTCCGGCCGTTCATCAAGCGGCCCCCAAAGCAGGACCGGCACAGCCAACTCCTTCGCGAGCCGCGCGCAGACATACTCCGTTCCAAAATTGCAGTGCGGCAGAAAGAGCCCGTCGACCTTTTCCGCCTTGAACTTTTCGGCGATTTTTATCATGTCGTCGTCACTGTAAAGCAGCCCTTCATCGTTGATGTCCGCGATATCGACAAAATCGACATTCAGTTCGTTCAGTTTATCTGCGATAAGCCCGCGGTATTTCAGCGCATCCGGCGCGCTGAATATGCTTCTCCTTGTCGGCGCAAAGCCCAGTTTCATATGAACCATCGATACCTCTCCTTAATCTATGCGGTTCTGCGTATACGGATCGCCATATAGGGTTTTCCGGGCAGCTCGACCCGGAACCTGCCGCTGTGTACGCCGCGGTCCTCTATGGTCGTCTCCCATGTGTCGATTACCTCTACGCTGTAGTTTTCATGGTCTTTAAAGTCAAAATCGCGAAACGAGGGCCGCATAAAGCTGTAGTAAAAGAGGTAGTAACCGCCGTCCGCAAATTGGTCCGCGACAGCCGCAACTTCGTCCCATGAAGTCCGCTCCCAGCGCTTTAGGCCATACCCGGGCGTCTGCTTTAGGATTTTTAGTAGAAACTTTAAACGGCCGGGGCTGTCCCCGTGCAAAACGCCGCCGTGAGACCACCACAGTATGCCGCTTTCGTTCAAATAGGTTTCGCCATGTCCGGCATAGCCGCCTCTGCAGGCCGCCTCCCAAAAACGGCGTGTCATCTCCTGCCCTGTGATGTTTCCCCATCCGTGCTGTATATTGCCTTCATAGGCGATTTCGTCAAGCACCACCGGCTTTTGGTAACGTTCGCGCCATTCGTCCGTGTACTCGGCGGTTTTATATATGTCCTGCCGTTGTATGCTGCAATGCGTGACCCACGGACGGGAATAATCGTAGAACGGTTTGCAGTTGTGAATGGACCTCAGATGGCGATAGGGGTCCTTTTTACAGAGGATCGCGGCATAGGACTCCCAGTCGGAAATGGATTTATGGGACATCAAATCATATTCATTGGCAAGGCTCCACCACACATTGCGATAGGCGGCAAAGCGCGCGACCACATAATTCCAGTATAAGGCGTCGCACGCGGCGTCCATCTGACAAAAGCCCCAGCGGTCATAGGGATGCATTACGATGAGGTCGGCCTCAATGCCCAAGCCGCGCAGCGCGAGGATACAGCCCTCGATGTGCTGAAAATGTTCGGGGTTGAACCTTGTGTAGTCAAAGTGGTTCCCCTCCGGATTGCCCGAGTATTGATAAAAGTTTTCCTTTGTCAGCACCGAGCTGTCCATCGGAGTCCCTTCGTAGGGATAAGAGCGGGGCTCGTTCAGATTGTAATCATAGTGCTTTGGAAAAATACAAAAGCGGATTTTGTTGAACGGGCCGTCGGCCAGACTTTCCAGTGTCCGGCGCTGCAGCGTATCGCTTTGCAGCTCCCAAACGTAACAGGTGGTGCCGACGGGGTAATAAGGCGTACCGTCCTCGTGGGCAAAGTGACAAGCGTTCGCCACACGCACCGGGCCGTGGTTTTCACTGCCCGCCGGTGTAACGCGAAACGCGCCTGAGACGGGAATATCCAAAAAATCGGCTGTCACCGCAAATCTGTAATCCCCGGTAAAGGACGGCATGAAACGCACCCTGTATACGCCGTCACCGTCGTAAAAGCCGTCCACAGTCGCCGTCTCGTTTTCCGATGTGAATACGCCTGTGATCCGCCGCTCCGTAAAAGGGTTCCCAGTTTTGGGGCCGCGGCAGCTGTATTCAAAAACATCCCATCGTTCCACGCTTTTAGAGAATTGGGTTTCGTTCATTGTCGACGCACCTCATGAGCATTTTACCAGAAGCCAGCAAAATCCGTAGATACGTTCAATTATAGAGGTTTCGCGATGATACTTCAATACCTATTTCACCCACTCACCCACCGCTCCGAGCCGTCGGAGGCGCGGGTGCAGTCATGCCGGACGCTCGCCTCAATCACGTCCCGAAACGCCCAATGCGATGCGGGCAGGTCGGGATAGAGGCTCCCGTATTCGGCTTCGAGTCGCGCGTCGAACAGGCGGCGATTGAGCAGGCCGCTGATCACATTGATCGCTTCGGCGCGTGTGATATTCACGTCGGGCTTAAAAGTGCGTCGGGGAAGCCGCCGTTGGCGGTTCCCATTTGTGAAGGTGGGCTTTGGGGACTGTCACAATCGATGGAAAAAGTGCTATACTAGAGTTACAGATTACAAATCGTCGACAAAGAGACGGGCATAGAGTTTACCGACCTCTTGGAAGTGGATACGCTGGAACTTTCAAAGTTGCCGAAAATCGAAGATGGTACGGACCTTT
>JAITSR010000134.1 GCA_031287655.1 Clostridiales bacterium | reverse complement strand
TCTTGGCCGGTTCGTTGTTCAGCTCCGTCGCGCTCCAAAAGTCGAAGTTATGCACTTTTGCAAAGCCGTTGTTGCCAAACGCGTAACGCAGGATCGCGGTGGTCGTCGGCAGCTTCTCGGGATCGTTCGTGATCGTGTCCGTCAGCTTGTATTCGCCGCCTTCTTTGGTATAGCTCTCACCTTCGACACCCCAGCCGTAAAAGTCATAGCCCTCCGGGCTGTAGCCGTAGTCCAGAAAGCGCAGCACGGCCTCCGGATTTTTTGAGCCTGTCGTAACGCCAACGCCTTGCCCCCAGACGAGACGCACGCGGTTTTCATCGTAGGCATAGTCCTTGCCCGCAGTGTCTTTCGGGAAAGGGACGCCCCGCCACATGACGTCGGGTATGCTGTCTTCCATCAGGTTCATATACTTTTCAAAGCTCGCCGTGTTGCCGCGGAACGTGCCGACCTGATCTCCCGTGATCTTGGAATCCATCATCTTGCTGTCAATCGAGGCAAACTCGCTGTCAATCAAGCCTTCGGCGTACCATTTGCTCATTTCGGCGAGGAACTCTTGAAAACCCGGCATGGTCGGGCCGTAAGCCACCTTCCCGGTCGCGGGGTCGAGCTGGAAGCTGTCCCGCACGCCCCAAGAGCTTGCGAGCGAGCGCAGATAGCCCGCCGACTTGTCTGTTGAGAGCGGGATTTCGTCGGCTTCGCCGTTTCCGTTCGGGTCGTCCGTCTTAAACGCGAGCAAAGTGTCGTGGAACTCGGCAAGTGTCGTCGGCATTGAAAGTTTCAGACGATCAAGCCAGTCCTGTCGGATCAAATAGCCGTCAAACGCGCGGCGGCGCAGGTCGTTTGCCGCGGCGGGCATATACGGCAGGCGGCCGTCGTCGAGCTTTATCTGCCTCTCAATATCCGGTATCTGCGCAAAAAGGCTGTTCAGGTTGACGAGCTGGTCCTTGTACGGATCGAGCGCGAGCAGGAAGTTGTCCGCGATCGCCTTTGTGGCCCCGCCGGGATAGCTGCTCCAACGGTGATAGATCGCGTCCGGATAGTCCCCGGAAGCCACCATGATGTTGAAGGTTTCCGTCTCTTGGCCGATCGGCGGGTGAATCCATTCGATACTGACACCGGTTCTTTCCGCGATGATGTTTGCGGCCTTAACCTCCGCGTGGGAGGCGATGACGTTTGAGCCTAAAAGCGGCATATACAGCGTCATATTGTAGACTTCCCCGGCTGCGGCATCGGTTGCCGCGGCGGCTGTCGTGGCGGCGGTCGCCGTCGCTTCGGTTGCGGCCGCGCTTGTCTGTGCGGCGGCCGTCGTGCTCTCGGCGGCGCCAGCCGCGGTAGTGCCGACCGCCGCAGCCGCTACGGTCGTCTGTGCGGCGGTCGTCCCTTCGGTCGCGCCGGTCGCGGGGTTCGGCGCGCATGCGGCGATTGAGAGGATCATGGTCAGTACGAGGATTGTGACAATAAATTTTTTCATGTGCTCCCTCCTGTGAATGAGCTTTTTTGACTGATGGGTTCTATATATAAAAACGCCCGTGCGTTTTGGAGCGCCTTGAAACCATTGCCGCTTTGCCGCCTGCGCCATGGCGGCTTATCCCTTGACCGCCCCGATCATGACGCCTTTAATGAAGTATTTTTGCAAAAAAGGGTACAGGACGAGGATCGGCACGGTCGAGACGACGATTGCGGCGTACCGCAGGATGATCTCGAGCTCCGCGATCTCCGAAACCTTGGAATCCACGGTCATCGACTCATTGCTGTTTGTTATCAGAATCTCCCTCAATATGAGCTGCAAGGGAAAGAGACTGCGGTTTCGGATGAACAGTGAGGCGCTGAACCACGAATTCCAGTGTCCGACGGCGTAGTACAGGATGATTACGGCAATCGCGGCGCCGGACAGCGGCAGGATGATCCGAAACAGGATCATGATGTCCCCGGCGCCATCTATGCGCGCAGACTCCTCCAGACTCTCCGGGATCGACATAAAAAAGGTCCGGAGGATGATTACGTTCATCGTGTTGACCGCGTAGGGCAGGATGACGGAAAACAGCGAATCGAGGAGCTTTAAGTCTTTGACGAGCAAAAACCGCGGGATGATGCCGCCGTCAAAAAACATCGTGAACATCACGATGCCCATCAACACGGGTCCCCAGAGCAGGCGCTTGCGGGATAACGCATAGGCGAGCATCGCGGTCAGCGTGATGTTGATCGCAGAGCCGACGACGACGATGAAAACGGTGTTCATGTAGCCGGAGGCGATCATGGGGTTCGTCAAAACGAGCCGATAGGCCGCAAGCGTGAAGCCGACCGGGCGCAGCAAAAGGCCTGTGTGCCGGATAAACTGCGAAGGCGCGCTAAAAGACGCAAACAGCACATAAACCAACGGGTAGAGCGCGACGATCGCAAACACAAGCATCAGCGTCACGTTTATGCAGTTGAAAGCCCTTTCTTTTCCGGTTACGCGGTATCTCATCTTCTGCCTTGCCTCCCCCGGGACTGTCCGGCAGCCCGACCAATCATGAGCCTAAAATCTTACCATAAACTCGAGTCATTTACCCTCCGACTGAACCAATTGGCCGAGATCAGCATAAAGAGGTTGATGACCGAGTTAAACAGCCCCACGGCTGTGCTGTAACTGTAGTCCGCTTGCAGAATCCCCCTGCGGTAGACAAATGAGGAGATCACATCGGCGGTGTCGTAAATCGAAGGGTTGTACAGCAGAATGATCTTTTCAAAACCGATATTCATCATACCGCCGATCCGCAGGATCAAAAGGATTGTGATCGTCGGCAGGATCCCCGGCAGCGTGACATGCCACATTTTCCGGAGTCGCCCTGCCCCGTCGACGGTGGCGGCGTCGTATACCTCCTGATCCAAACCGGAGATCGCCGCGATGTAGATGATCGAATTCCAGCCCATCTCCTGCCAGATGTCCGAGGCGATGTAGATCGTCCGAAAATTCCCAGCGTTGACCAAAAGGTTCGCCTTTGGCGCGCCGAAATAAGTCAGAAGCGTTGTGATCAGGCCATTTTGGCTCGTAAAATTGAGTACGATCCCGCAGATTACAACCAGGGACACAAAGTGCGGCATGTATGTGATCGTTTGCACGGCCTTCTTTAGCCTGTTGCTGCGAAGCTCGTTGAGAAGCAGCGCAAAGAGAATCGGGACCGGGAAGCCCCAAAGCAAATTGTAGAAACTCAGCAAAAATGTGTTCAGGACAAGGCGGCCAAAG
>JAITSR010000020.1 GCA_031287655.1 Clostridiales bacterium | reverse complement strand
TTGTTGCGGACCCGGTTGTTGCGGACCCGATTGATGCGGATTCGATTGATGCGGACTCGATTGATGCGGACCCGGTTCCCCCTGCGCGCCGCCCGGAATGTCCGCGGCGACGAGCGTCCCGTCTTCGAGCGCGGTAAGCCCGAGCACCTTTGCGAACACGCCGACCTCTCCGAAAAAGACCGCTTCCATATATCGGTCGCGCACAGAACGCAGCCTCATTCGGATCACACTGCGCCTGCTCCCGATCAGGACCGCGGATTCGAGCGTCACACCGCGCAGCGCAAAGAGCGGTTTTAGGTTGCCGCGCCCAAACGGTTCGAGCCGCCGGACGTCGCAGATCAGCCCAAAGCTGACTTCCTCCGCGTTCACGCACAGATCCACCACTTCTTTTGGCACGAGGTCGCCCGACGCGATCCCGCACTTGCGATTCAATTCAAGGCGCAGCTCCGGCAGCGCCTCCCGGCAAACCGAGATGCCGACCGCCATCGAATGTCCGCCGAACTTATGCAAAAGGCCGCGCACGCGCGAGACGCCCTCCAACAGGTTATAGCCGTCGACCGAGCGGCCCGAACCCTTCAAAAGGCCGTCTTTTGAGTCGGTCAGCACGATCACGGGGCGCGCGTATTTATCTTTCAGCTTCCCCGCGACAATGCCGGAGATACTCTCATGCGTCCGCGGCATGTAGAGCACGACGACGGAGTCCTCAAAAAGCCGCTGTTCCTCTATCGCGCGAATCGCGGCTTCGAGCGCCTCCGACGTAATCTCTTGCCGCTTCCGGTTGAGCTCGAGCAGGCTGATCGCGATCTCCCGGGCCGCCGCGTGGTCGCGTTCCGCAAAGAGTCGGTAAGAGAGCTCCGCGCTGTCGAGCCTGCCCGCCGCGTTGATGCAGGGGCCGAGGATATGGCCGATCCCGTAGGAGGTCAGTTCCTTTCGCGCGAGCCCGCAGACGTCGATCAATTCAAAGAGCCCCGCGTTGCGCACGCCCGCGTTTAGGAGCTTTAGCCCGTGATATACGATCCGGCGGTTTTCGTCGACGAGCTCGACGATGTCGCAGACCGTCGCGATCGCCGCGAAGCAGAACAACTCGTCCCGTTCCTCCGGAGAAATTTCAATCGCCATATGCGCAAGGAACGCGATCGCGAGTTTATACGCGACAGCCGCGCCGCACAGCCCTTTGAAGGGATAGGGGCAATCGGGGCGCTTGGGGTCCACGACGGCGTGCGCGGCCGGGATTCCATAGCCCTCGGCGTCGACCCCCGAGTCCTCCAAGGGTACGTCGTGGTGGTCGGTGATGACGACCTCGATCCCATATTCCACGGCGAGCCGGACGGACTCATGCGCGGAAATGCCGTTGTCGCACGTCACAATCAGCCCAACGCCGTCCCTGTGCGCGTTTTCGACAATCTTTTCGTTAATGCCATAGCCGTCGTCCACACGGTGCGGGATATAGTGCGAAACCTCGGGGAAGGCCTTTCCGAACGCGGCGCAGAGGATCAGTATCCCCATGATGCCGTCGACGTCGTAGTCGCCGATCACAAGTACCTTTGTGCCGGAGGCCGCGGCGCGCGCGAGGATTTCCAGCGCCCGGTCCATGTCCATCAGCTGTGCCGCGTCATGGAGCAGCCCGACGTCCGGCTCCAAAAACTCCCGCGCCCGCGCGGCGTCGCCGACCGACCTGCCGATCAAAAGTCCCGCAAGATGGCGGCTGACGCCCAAACGGCGCGACAGCGCGCCGACATCCCCCCGCCTGTTTTTAATGAACCACTGCTCCCGCTCCAGCATATCTTTTACGCTCCCGGCACGCCGCGTTTATGTTTTGTGACGCGGCCCCGCTGCCCTTTCATTTATATGTTTATCACAGCTCACTCGACGACGCAGCCGGGGAAATAGTGAAGCAAAATGTCCGAATAGGAGAAACCCGCGTCCGCCATCCCCTTCGCGCCCTCCTGACTCATGCCGACGCCGTGCCCCCAGCCCTTGCCGACAAAGCGGAACGACGCCCCCGTCGCGGGGAAGTTCACAATGCCCGCCGCGGATACGGCCGAGCCGCCGTTGCCCTTGATCTCCTGATTCGCGCCGTCGGCCCCCGACACGGCCGTCTTGCCGGTAATCCCGATCGTGCGCAGTGTTCCGGAAGCGTCGACCGCACGCACGCTCGCGCCTCCGTCTCCGCCGCCGCTCCCGCTGCCCCCGCTGATGCTGTACATCTGGCTGAAAAGATTCGGCAAAAAGGTGCGGCAGGCGCCGTTTTGATATACTTTTTTGCCCTTCGTGCCTGTGATCGTCACCTCGATCGCGCGGCCCGCGTCAGAGGTCTTTGTGACCGCAACGCCCCTCACGTCGCCGATGTCGACTTCGTTTTCCAAAAGCCGCGCCTTGATCTCCCGGGCTGTGTATACGGTCTCCCAATTGTAGTGATATGAGTTTCCGGCCTCGTATAAATCCTCGACGCCCTCGAGATAGGGGAAGGCCGATCCCCACACATTCTTGACGTCTTCGGTATGCCCGCCGCTCGAACTGAAATAGAAGATTTGCGCGGGCGCGCCCTGCCATGTGACGATCCTGCCCTCCGTCGCGTCCACCGCCGCCGAGGAACGGGCATCCTCCCATGAAAGACCGCCGTATGCCTGACAGTCCTGCGTACTGCAAAGGTCAAAACCAAATTCCTTGTGTTTGCCGATCGTATTCATCGCGTAAGTCCTCGCCGCGACCGCCTGCGCCTTGAGCGCCTCCGGGGACGACGAGGCCTCGATCTCGCGCGGCACGACGCCGTAGAGGTACTCGTTCATCGTCAGCACGTTCACGGCGGACATGTCGCCGCTTGCCGCGCCCCGCACAAGCTCGATTGTTCCGCGGTACGGCTTGCCGTTCAGTTGGATCGCGGCGGGCGGTATGTCGGTCCCGCCCGCCGCAGAGACTGACCCGGATGCGGCCGCCCCCGCCGCGCCTTCCGCGCCCTGCCCCGTCGGCGTGGCGCGAAGGTTGCCGGAAGCCGAGTCATAGACGAACTGGCGCACCGTGCCGAGCGAGACGGAGACGTATTTTCCGGACAGCGCGACGGCCTCAAAGGCCCAGTTCGGAAAGCCCCCCGCGAGCTTTGTTTCGATCTGCTGCACCGCGCCCTGCCGGGACTCAAAGCCGTCGATCAAAAGCACCCAGTCGCCGGTGTGCGCGAGGATCGGGTCATACCCTTTTTCGATCAGCGCCTCGGCCCGCCAGATCACTTCCGCGAGCGTCGTCGCTTCCCTGCCCGTCTCCACCGCAAAGTTACCCTTGAACCAATACTTGGCCAAAGTCAAT
>JAITSR010000408.1 GCA_031287655.1 Clostridiales bacterium | reverse complement strand
CTGACGACCGCGCTGATGTTATTTTCCTTGTCAATCGCGCGAGCGTGGATCGTCTGCCCCGAGGTGATCGATACGTTCGCCCACGAATACAACTGCCCCGACCGGGTGAGTGTCGAATTTTGGTGCGTCACCCACACCGCACTATTCTCTGCGGGCGCACCCGTACCGTAAGCCGTCACGGCGTATTGGATCGTTTTGATTCCACTCTGTACGCCCAGGCCAACATCGTCCCCCGAAAGTGTCACCGTGCTCGCGCCGGGCGTGTGCGTGATGTACGCGGTCGGCAGACCGGTACCTTCCACATAATTATTATCGTCCGGGTCAAGGCCGCCCGGGTGATAGTCTTGTGCGATATAAAGTTCATGCAAGAATACCTGTTGACTAGCGACACCTGTAGCAGAGCTGAATCCGATGTAAAATTCATTGCCTATTCCCGATGCGGTAATCTGCGCCGTGGGAATCGTGAGAATCGGCTGAGTTGGGCGTGTGCGCGTGGTGCTTAAATAGTAATAAATTTGCTGTGTGGTCGAGTTATAGTCCACCCAGCAGTAAATGTTATAGTTTTCCCCACCTGCCTGAGCGCCACCGTTAAACAATACCGCGCCATGTGCAAGATTATCCCAGCTATTACTAATGCTTGCGCTCGCATTATAGTTATGCAGACGCCCGTTTATTCCGTAAGCGACATGAGGTGTGGAGGCTGAACCGTTCGTGGACGTTGAGTTATCCCAAGTATCGTATTCAATCCCGATACTATTGGTTATACCCTGATATCCTATACCTGCTCCAGTCGCCCCTATTTGGTTTGAGTTTTTCGCGATAACGAACATCCACCCGTCTGCTGCTTGGCCACTTGCAGCATTCTCGCCCATGTAAATGTTAAAGAACATTGAAAAGCCTGTTGCGGCGCTCATTTTTGTGCTACCAAGAAAGGTCCCGCCTACTTCAAAATTAGTATTGTTTACCAATCTGATGGAACCGTTGCCGGGCAACATGGCGGTTCCGGAAAGTTTCATTGTCTTGTTACCCGTGGTGTCTGCGTTAGCCGCGGTAAAATCATTATTCCGCACCACCGCAATATACTCTGTAGCCGCGCTCGCGCGCCGCGGAAACATACCAAACGATACGGGCAGCGCGAGCGTGATTAACAGGAGCGCGGTCAGCCACTTTTGCCTGCGTTTTCCTACCTTAAAAAATGTACTCATCTGAAACCTCCACACGGCGCAAAACGGCGTTTTTCGCGCCAATCTCCCATTGTTTTTCGCGTGAAACCCGCGCCATGAGCGGGTTTCACGATCAGTGCAGATAAGTATACTTATTTGCACTGTTAGAAACTGGAAGTTTTGAACTGTATGTGGTATGAGAAGGAAAGACAGACCGCAGGATATGGTGGCGGTTTCAGGCAAAAAAAGAGTGCAAATAAGTATACCTTTCCGCACTCTTTCGCAGCTTTGCGCAGCCAATATTGTGAGACTACAGCCTTATTTTACCCGCTTTTCCCCTCTCGCTAACAATCATTTGCACGTTTCAGAGAGCGAGCGGATCAGCGACTCGCCGCCGCTATTGGCGACCCTCCTCTTTTGAAAAAGGGGGGCTTGGGGCGTCCGGGCGGAAATTATGAAGCCCTTGACATTTGATAATAAATTAGTTATATTATTGTGCGTAAGGAGAATACTGTATCATGTTTGACATTAGATTTTACAAGGACAAGGACGACAACGCACCTATTGCGGAATATATTGCGGAGTTGGATAAGAAGGCTCTCACAAGCAAGCAGGAGCGTATCCGGCTGAAAAAGATTTACGAGTATTTTGACATTCTCGAACAATATGGTTCACGCGCGGGCGTTCCTTATGTGAAGCATATTGACGGTGATATTTGGGAACTTCGTCCGACGAACGACAGAATTTTCTATTTCTTTTGGAATGAAGGGACGTACATACTACTGCACCACTTTATTAAGGATACGCAAAAGACCCCGCAACGTGAGATAGAACAAGCAAAGCGGAACATGGGAGACTTTCTTGAAAGGAGCGACGAATATGAGCAGTAAATTGACCTCTTGGAGAGATATGAAAAAAAAGATGACCTCTCTTTCACAAGAAGAATTGGATGAAATTGATTTGAAGGTACAAATCGTAGGCGAAATTTTGAAGGCACGGCAGGAGGAAAGTCTCACACAACGAGCGTTAGAGGAAATAAGCGGCGTAAAGCAACCTATGATTGCACGAATTGAGGGCGGAGATACCGACCCACAGCTTAGTACCGTGATTAAGATACTCCGACCGCTTGGGAAAAAATTAGCTGTGGTGGATATGGAATATTCTGATTGACAAGGCAAATCAGAGATGTTATAGTAAGAAAAAATTTACGACGAGGCGTGGCATCCCGTCCTGATCGCTTCAGGGCGGTTTTTTTATCATGCCATTTTACCGCAAAAGAAAGTTGGGAACGGCGATGATGTTGGGAGCACAGGCAATGGTGGAATGTCTCCGGCGCGAGGGCGTGAATACGGTGTTCGGCTATCCGGGCGCGACGATCGCGCCGTTCTATGAAGCGCTCGCGCAATCCGGCATCCGGCATGTTTTGACGCGGACGGAGCAGGGCGCGGGGCACGCGGCAAGCGGTTACGCGCGGCTGTCGGGGCGGCCCGGCGTGTGCGTCGCGACCTCCGGCCCCGGCGCGACGACCCTTTTTACGGCGATCGCGACCGCGTACAGCGACAGCATTCCGATGGTCGCGATCACGGGTCAGGTCGCGACAAACCAGCTCGGACGCGACGTGTTCCAAGAAGTCGACACAACCGGCGCGGTCGAGCCGTTTACAAAATACAGTTTTCTGCTGAAATCCGCGGCCGACATCGGACGCGTGTTCAAAGAGGCGTTCCACATCGCGTCCACGGGGCGCCAAGGGCCGGTGCTGATAGACGCGCCGGTCGACGTGCAGCGGGAACGGCTCGGTTCAGACGACGGCGCCGGCGCCGCGACCGGAGACGGTATCGGAACCGGCGCTGTGGGCGTCGCCGACTTTATCTACCCGGAGCGCGCGGACATTCGCGGATACAAGCCGCGCTACGACGGACACGCGCTCCAAGTCAAGCGCGTCGCGGAGGCGATCCGCGCGGCAAAACGCCCCCTGCTCTGCCTCGGCGGCGGCGTATTCCTGTCCGGCGCGGTCGGCCCCGCGCGCGAGCTGTGCGAACGCGCTTCCCTGCCCGTCGTGTCGACGCTGATGGGGATCGGTCTGCTCCCGCCCGGCCACCCGCTCTACTATGGCATGTTGGGGTACAGCGGCGGCGGGGCCGCGAACGCCGCGCTCGCGGGCAGCGACCTTTTGATTTTGATCGGCGCGCGCGTCGGCGACCGGGCGATCACACAGCCGTCCGAGCTTGCGGGTACGACGGTCGTGCATGTGGACATCGATACGGCGGAAATCGGCAAGAACGTCGGCGCGACGATCCCCCTCGTCGGAGACGCGGCGCGCGTGATCGCACAGCTTTTGGAGCGCGACCTGCGGGGCGAGTGGCCGGACTGGATCGCGGCGCTCGACGCGCTGCGCGCAAAGGAGCGGACGGAGCTGGACACGCGCGGCGAGCGGCCCCGTTCGGTCGACCCGGTCCGGTTTGTGCGCGCTCTGTCCGGGCTGCTCCCGGAGGGCGCGGTATACATCGCGGACGTCGGGCAGAACCAGATATGGTCCGCAAAGAACTTTTGCGTACCCGGCGGGCGCTTTCTTACGACCGGCGGCATGGGAACGATGGGCTACAGCGTTCCGGCCGCGATCGGCGCAAAGCTCGCCTGCCCGGAGCGCGCCGTGCTCGCGGTCTGCGGGGACGGCGCGTTTCAGATGTCGATGAACGAGCTCGCGACGATCCGGCAGTTGGGGCTCCCGATCAAGATCATCGTCATGCGGAACGGCGTGCTCGGTATGGTGCGCGACCTGCAAAAAAGAGCGGGCGCAAAGGAATTTGCGGTCGACCTTTCCGGAAGCCCGGACCTCGGACTGATCGCGGCGGCGTATGGGCTCGGGTACGCGCGCGCCGAAAGACTCGACGGGGCGTGCGCCGCGGCGCGGGATATGATAAGCTGCGACGGCGCGTTTCTGTTGGAGATAGTGGTCGACCCGGACGAGGAAAACTGAATGTATTTAAAGGATGTGGTCAATAAGTTATGAAAAGTATCCTATCCGTGCTCGTTGAAAACAGGGCCGGTATCCTCGCCCGGACGGCTGGGCTCTTTGCACGGCGCGGCTTTAACATCGAGAGCCTCGCGGTCGGCGAGACGTCGGACCCGACCGTCTCCCGGATGACAATCGTCGTGGACGGCGACGCGGGGGTAATCGGGCAGGTCGAAAAGCAACTCAACAAACAAATTGACGTCATCAAGGTGCGCTCTCTGGACGGCGGCGAGACGATCCGGAGGGAGCTCGCGCTGATCAAGGTCGCCGTCGGCGCGCAGAATCGGGGGCAGATCACGGACATCACGGCGATCATGAAGGCGAACATCGTCGATCTCTCGCCGACGACCGCGACGGTCGAGATCGCGGACACGCCCGAGCGCGTGCGCCAGCTGCTCGGCCTGCTCGAACCCTACGGAATCGTGGAAATGGCACGAACTGGTATGGTCGCTCTCCAATCCGGAAATAACGGTATAGGAGAGTGACCATCCCAGTGGGGATTGACAAGGGGAGGGGAAATAGCATGAAACTTCTGACCGGCGCGCAGATTCTGATCCACACATTGATCGAGCAGGGCGCGGACGTCGTATTCGGCTATCCGGGCGGCGCGGTGCTGAACATCTACGACGCGCTGTATGAAATGCGCGGAGAGATCCGGCATGTCCTCGTCTCCCATGAACAGGGTGCGGCGCACGCGGCGGACGGCTACGCCCGCTCGACCGGCCGCACCGGCGTTGTGATCGCGACGTCCGGCCCCGGCGCGACAAACCTCGTGACCGGCATCGCGGCCGCGTATCACGACTCGGTGCCGCTGATCGCCGTCACGGGCAATGTGACGCGCGACCTGATCGGCCGCGCGAGCTTTCAGGAGGTCGACATCGTCGGGATCACGGCCCCGATCGTGAAACGCAACTACTTTGTGCGGCAGACCGAGGCGCTTGCGGACACCGTGCGCGAGGCGTTCGAGGTCGCAAATTCAGGCCGCAAGGGCCCCGTACTGATCGACATTCCAAAGGACGTGACCGCGCAGCAGGCGCGTTGGTCGCCGGGTCCCCGCTTCTGCCCGCGCCCCGCGCCGCGCCCGCCGGACGCCGAAATCCGCGCGGCGGCGGAGATGATCGAAAAGAGCGCGCGCCCGTTGATCTACAGCGGCGGCGGCGTCGCGTTTTCGGACGCGCAGGACCGGCTCCGCGCGTTTGCCGAGAAGATTCGCGCGCCCGTCTGCACGAGCATGATGGGGCTCGGCGCGATCCCCGCCTCGTCGCCGCACAACTTGGGGCTCGTCGGTATGCACGGCACGGCGGCGTCCAACATGGCCGTGAGCCGCTGCGACCTTTTGATCGCGATCGGGGCGCGCTTTTCGGACCGCGTCGCGGGCAACCGCTTAAAATTCGCGCAGGACGCGGCAATTTTGCACATCGACATAGACAGGTCGGAAATCGCAAAAAACGTCCCGGTCGACCTCGCGCTCACCGGCGACGCCGGAGAGTGCCTTGAGCGCCTGACCGCGCTGCTCCCGGACGGCCCCTCCCCTCAAAAGGCCGAGTGGCTGCACGAGGTTTTGCGCCACAAGGCGATGAACGCGCTGCCGGACGCCGCGGGCGAGGGGGACGAGGTGAACCCGCGCGAGGTGATCCTCGCGCTGCAAAAGGTCGCGGGGCCGGACCTGATCGTCGCGACCGACGTCGGGCAGCATCAGATGTTTGTCGCCCAATATTACCCCTTCCAGCGGGCGCGCGCCTTTTTGAGTTCCTGCGGCCTCGGCGCGATGGGCTACGGCCTCGGCGCGGCAAACGGCGCGGCGGTCGGCAACCCCGGCCGTCCCGTCGCGCTCGTGACCGGCGACGGCAGCTTCCACATGAACCTTCAGGAGCTCGCCGTGAGCGTCACAAACAAGCTCCCGGTCGTCGTGACCGTGATGAACAACGGGGTGCTCGGCATGGTACACCAGTGGCAGAACCTCTTTTACGGCGGGCGCTATTCGAGTACGGAGCTCGGGCGCGAAACGGATTTTGTAAAGCTCGCCGAGGCGTTCGGGGCCGCGGGGCTGCGCATCCGCAAGCGTTCCGAAATCCTCCCGGCGCTCACGCGGGCTTTTGCGGTCGGCGGCCCCTGCGTCGTCGACTGCGTGATCGACGCCCGCCAGCGCGTCTTTCCGATCATCCCGCCGGGGGCGGCGTCGGAGGATATGATCTACAGTGAGTACAGCGAGGAACAGCGATAAATAAATCAGCCGTCAAGGCGGCCAAGGGGGAAAAAGACATGGCGCAAATGTACTACGACAGAGATTGCAATTTGGAACTTTTGAACGGTAAGACCGTGGCCGTGATCGGATACGGCAGTCAGGGGCATGCGCACGCGCAAAACCTGAAAGAGAGCGGCGTGCGCGTCGTCGTCGGCTTAAAGCCCGCGTCGCCGAGGCGCGCCGAGGCCGAGCGGGACGGGCTTGTCGTGCTGGACACCGCGGACGCCGCGAAGGCCGCGGACCTTGTGATGCTGCTCGTGCCGGACGAACAGCAGCCGGACATCTATCGCGAGAGCATCCTGCCCCATCTCTCGGCGGGCAATATTCTCGCGTTCGCGCACGGCTTTTCGGTTCATTTCAACCAGATCGAGCCGCCGGAGCAGGTCGACGTGATCATGGTCGCGCCGAAAGGCCCCGGCCACACGGTCCGCAGCCAATATCAGGAGGGGCGCGGCGTGCCTTCGCTGATCGCCGTCGCAAAGGACGCCTCGGGCCGCGCGCGGGACTTCGCGCTCGCCTACGCCTCCGGGATCGGCGCGGGCCGCGCCGGGATCATCGAGACGACGTTTAAAGAGGAAACCGAGACCGACCTTTTCGGCGAGCAGGCCGTGCTCTGCGGCGGCGTCACGGAGCTGATGAAGGCGGGCTTTGAGACGCTCGTCGAGGCGGGCTACGCGCCTGAGATGGCGTATTTTGAGTGTGTTCACGAGATGAAGCTGATCGTCGACCTAATCAACAGCGGCGGCTTTGCGGGGATGCGCTACTCGATCAGCAATACGGCGGAGTTCGGCGACTATGTGACGGGGCCGAGGATCATCACGGACGACACGCGCAAGGAGATGCGGCGCGTGCTGCGGGAGATTCAGGACGGCACGTTCGCGGGCCGGTGGATCGCGGAAAACAAAGCCGCCGGGCGCGCGAATTTCCTTGCGATGCGGCGCGTCGAGGCGGCGCACCCGGTCGAGACCGTCGGCGCAAAGCTGCGCAAGATGATGAGTTGGTTAAAAGCGGAGCGGAAATGAGCGCAAGCGGCGCACTCGCAAACGCAAGATTCGCCCTCGCCTCGCTCGCGCTGTTCCGGGGTCTGCTCTTTGACCCCGTCGTACATGCGTTTCAAAGGCTCGCGGAGGCGGCGGCGGACGAAAAAATGCCGCTTGAGCGGCGCGTCGACCGGTATGCGGCGTTCACCAACCTTCTATACGAAGCGGGCGAGGCCGCCGAGTGTGGTTTTGGCGGCGCGGCAGGCGAGAACGACCGCGGCGGCGGCGCCGGAGACGAAAGCGTCGGCATCGGATACGACTGGACGCGCTATTTGCTCACGCGGACGCTCCGTGACGAAAACCGCTGCATAAAAGAGACCGCGCGCGGCCGCGCGATCCCCGCGGGGGTCGCGCGCGCCGTAAGTTGGGAGCTTTCGATGCTCGAGCGCGTCGGGGGGATCACGTCCGCCGAGGCGCTTGATGAACTTGGCTGTGCGTTCCCACTCGCGGGGTGGGAGACCTCGCGGCTTGATTTTGCGGCGGCCTACCGTGAGCACATCGCGCATATTTCGGAGCGCGGCTACGGTCTCTTTGCGGAGTCCCACGTATTCCGGCTGCGGGACGGCGGCGGCGACGGTGGAAGCGGCGGAAACGGCGGCCATCGCCCCGGCAGGCATATAGGCGGCGTCGGCGGCGACGGCTTTGAGCTGGTACCCGTGCCGCGCCCGGACCCGGTCGACGCGGCGGAGCTGACGGGTTACGGGCGTGAGCGGGACGCGATATTTGCGAACACGCTCGCGCTGATGGCGGGGAAGCCCGCGTCGAACGCGCTCCTGTACG
>JAITSR010000395.1 GCA_031287655.1 Clostridiales bacterium | reverse complement strand
GGATGCCGCCGCGTCACACACAAATGTATACACAACCAGACACACTAGCATGAGCGCGAGCAGATTCCGCCCGCCTCTGAACCGAATTTTGCGCATACCGCCAACCCGCCTCCATAGATATGCCTTATATATGCCTTATATATGCCTTTTATAGCCTTTGTTTCGCAATGTCTGAATCGACGCGGTTCTCATCTGCTGTTATTTACCACTTGCCCCGGCGCGCAAAACATGGAAGCCGCCCCTGCGCGCGACGTCCGCGCAATTGCCGAAAACACGGAGCAGCTCGGCAAACGTGCTCTCCAAGCCCTGCTTTCTTTGAATCACAAGATAGAGCGCGCCGTCTTCGGCGAGGTGCGCGCGGCACTCCCGATAGAGCCGGAACAGGTTCGCTTTTCCGGTCCGGATCGGCGGGTTTGTGATGATCGTGTCAAAAACGGCGCCGCCAAGCCCCGAAAAGCCATCCGAACAGAAAACGCGCTCGCCCGAACGCAAAACGCCGCCGGTTGCGTCGGTCGCAGCGTCTAGGTCGCCTACGTCCCCCTCCGCACGGTTTCGCAAAAGGTTTTCGCGGCAGAGCGCGACGGCCCGTTCGTTGACGTCGACAAAATACACGTCGGCCTCCGGCGAGAGACGCGCGGCCGCAATCCCGAGCGCGCCGTACCCGCACCCCAAATCCAGTACCCGCCCGCGCAGGACCGGGAGCGAGCGGATCAGGAGATCCGTGCCATAGTCGACCCGCTCACGGGAAAACACGCCGCTGTCCGTAAAAAAACGCAGAATTCCGTCCGCGGCGCCGGGCAACGCGTACTCAACAAGCCCCGGACGGCTCTCCGCACCCGGCGCCCGCGAAAAATAGTGTTCGACGCCCCGTCCGCCATTCGTATCACCGATCGCGGCACTGCCGCCGTTCCGGCCACCGGCCGCACCGACGCCCGGTCCGGCGCCCCGCCCGCCCCGACGCGGCGCCGTCACGGGGCGAGGCTCTTTCGGAGCAGCTTGCCGAGGATTTCGATCCCCTTGGGAATATCGGCCTCCGGCGCGTTTGAAAAGTTCAGGCGCAGGGTGTTTGTCACACGCTCATCCGCAAAAAACTGTTCGCCCGGCACAAACGCGACCTTCTCGTCTACCGCGCGTTCCAGCAATTCCGCCGTGTCAAGGCGCTCCGGACAAACACACCACAGGAACAACCCGCCCTGCGGCGGTCTGTATTCAATACCCTCCGGGAAAAAGCGCTTGACCGCATCGAGCATCGCATCGAGCTTTCGACGATACTGCCCGCACAACAACGATAAATGCGCGTCCAACAGACCGCGGTCGAGATATGCGCTGACAATCGCCTGCGGCAGCGCGGGGGAGTGCATATCCGCCGCCTGCTTCGCGACCGTCAGCGCCGGGATCAGGGCCTCCGGCGCATACGCCGCGCCGACGCGCAGCCCGGGACACAGAATCTTTGACGTCGAAGTCAAAAAGATCACATGGTCCGCCGTATCAAAGGATTTGATCGTCGGCAGATGTTCGCCGTGATAGCGAAGGTCCCGGTACGGGTCGTCCTCAATCAGCAAAACGTTATGCCGCCCTGCGATCTCCGCCGCCGCTGCCCGCCGTTCGAGCGTGAGCGTCCGCCCCGAAGGGTTCTGGAAGGTCGGGATCAAATAGATCAGCTTGGGCGCGAAAATCTTGATTTTTTCTTCCAAATCCCCGGGCAGGATACCGTCGTCGTCGGCTTCAATCGAGATCGGGACCGCCCGGTAGCTTTTTAAAATTTGCAGGGTCGCGGAGTACGTCGGCGCTTCGACGAGCACGACGTCGCCCGGTTCGACAAACAGCTTGCAGAGCAGATCGATCGCCTGCTGTCCGCCGGTCGTGACGATTACCTCACCCGGCTTCGGGGAGAGCCCATATCGGGAGATCAGCGCGGCCATTGATTTTCGCGCGGGCGCGTAGCCCTCCGTCGAACCGTATTGCATAAGCTCCCTCGGATTGTTTGACAGAAGCCCCCTTGTGATCTCCTCGATGTCCGCGTATGGGAAGCTGTCCGATGAAGGCGCCCCCGGCGCGAAGCTGATGAAACCCGGTTCGTTCAGCTTCGGCAGCAGATGGAAGATCGGATTAGACGGAATCTTTACCATGTGCGGCGCAAATCGAAATTGTTGACCCTGATTTTGATTCGGACTCAAATTCATATTCATTTTCATGACCAACCTTTTCTGTTTCGATTCATATATCCGATCGCCCCATACAGCCCTATTTCTCTGTGAGGCCAAGTTCCACAAAAATCCTGCCCTTGCGGGATGCGCCGCCGACGGACAGGACCCGCGCCCGACCGTAACCGCGCACGGACATGAGGTCGCCCTCGCCGACTTTTTGATCCGGCTTCTCGCACGGCGCGTGATTGAGGGCCAATAAGCCGCCGCTGATCAAAGCCGCGGCCTTTTCGCGTGGGAGACCGAAGCCCGCGCCGACGAGTGCGTCCAGCCTGAGCGACGCGCAGGTGACGGTCTTGCGCAAGAGTTTTTCCTCCCGCGCCGGCAGCTCGGACAGCGGCACGGCCGTCAGACTCACGCCGACGCGGCCGATTTTCCCGACGTTCGACGCAATAAACGGCGCGATCTCCGCAAGGCAGACCAAATACGCGGGCGACTCCCCCGCTACGATGTCCCCGAGCACTTCGCGCTCGACGCCGAGCGCCATCAGCGCGCCCAAGATGTCCCGGTGGCCGATCGCGAACTGATCGCGATAGTCGATCCGAAAGACGCGCAGCAACTCGGATGCGTCATACGCGCCCCAGTCCGGCTCGAGCAGCACGGCCACACGCCTGTGGTCGTCCGCCCCTGCGGCTGTGCCGATGCTCGAGTCTGTGTCCGCTCCGGCGGCTGTGCCGACGGCCGCGCGCGCGCCGTTGATCGCGTCTGCGACGGCGCCTTCGCCCACATTCGCGACCGGCGCGCGCTCAAAACCACTCACCAAATCGAGAGCCACGTCGCCGCGCCGGGTAAAATGCCGCCGCACAAGCGTCTGTTCGGCGGGCGTCAAAAATTTTGAGCTCGCAACCCCGGTTCGCTTTGCGCGCTCGGCGAGGTCGTCCATATGCCGCAAAAGAATCTCGTCCATCGCACCTTTACGGGAACACCGTCACAAAAGGCTTCTCCATTCCGTCCCCCAACAATATATCACAGCGCGCGGATTTCTACAATCCTGAGCGAAGGCGAACTGAGCGGAGGCGAGCGCATGGATTGTAACAGGTCAGACATGGGAACCATTCCCCTCCGACGGAGGGGAATGGTTCCCATGTCTGACCTGTTACCAATAAACGATGCCCGAAAATATCAATTATATGCGTTGTAGGTTTGCCTCTCATATTGTCCTATATACTTATACCATTCCTTATAGCTCAATCCGCGCGGATCGCCGTGAAGCGCCGCAGAAAGGGGTATGATATTGGGTAAAAGCCGGAATTTCGGATATGCACGCGTATCGACGAAGGAACAAAACGAAGATCGGCAGCTTATGGCCTTGAGAGAGTGCGGCGTTTTGGCTAAGAATGTATTCCTCGATAAACAGTCCGGCAAGGACTTCATGCGTCCAGCCTATCACCGAATGATGGATCGAATCCGTCCGGGAGATACAATCTTCGTCAAAAGCATTGACCGGCTCGGACGCTGTTATGATGAAATCATCGAACAGTGGCGGATCATCACAAAAGAGCGGTGTGTGCAAATCGTCGTGCTCGACATGCCGCTGCTTGACACAAG
>JAITSR010000386.1 GCA_031287655.1 Clostridiales bacterium | reverse complement strand
AAAGCCGTATCTGCCGAATTTGTCGAATCAGCCAAAACTGCCGAAGCTGCCGAATTTGCCGAATTTGCCGAATTTGCCGGAGCTGCCGGAGCTGCCGGATCTGCCCGCGCCGGGTGGCGTGGGCGAGGCGGAGGGGCCCGATGCAGCTGGGGATGCGCTTTCGTTCCTTTGCGCGATGAGGGACGCGCTGCTGCGCGACGCGGCGGAGCGCGGGCTGAAAACCCGAATCTACGAGCCGACGGAGCGCGAGCTGGACGAGATTCGCGCGCTGCGCGACGCGAAATACGCGGATTCCGGCTGGATATTCGGAAGATCGTCGCAATTGTCGCGGCATATGCCGTCGTCGGCACAGCCGCAGCCGCAACAGTCGACGTCCGCGCGGCTTGCGCAGCCGTCACAGCCGCCGCCTGTGCCGCCGTCACCGCCGTCACAACCGTCACAGCCGCCGCTTTCGGGACTCGACCCGGCGGCAGAGTGCGGCGCGGGCCGTGTCCGGTTCGCGCGCCGGTTCGCGCAGGGCGGCATAGAGGTGCTGCTAGACATGCGAGACGGTCTGATTAGCGCGTGTACGATCCGGGGGGATTTTCTCGGGCTTTTGCCGGTGTGCGGACTCGAACGCGCGCTGCTCGGCCTGCCGCTCCGCCGGGGCGCGCTGCGGGACGCTCTGGACCCGATCGACGTCCGACCCTACCTCGGTGGCATCACAAAAGAGGCGTTTTTGGAATGTTTGTTTAAGGGGACCGGCTGCACATGAATCCAAAACCCGCGTGGCTGCGAAAAAAACTGATCGCCGACCCGAATCAACAACTCGTGGAGGATACGCTCGCGGGGCTGAGGCTGAACACCGTTTGCCGCGAGGCGGGCTGCCCGAACAGCGGGGAGTGCTTTGCACGGGGGACAGCGACGTTCCTGATCCTAGGCGACGTCTGCACGCGGGACTGCCGCTTCTGCGCCGTGCGCGGGGGCGCGCCGTCCGCGCCGGACGCGGAGGAACCGGAGCGCGTCGCGCGCGCCGTCGCGGCGCTCGGGCTGCGCCATGCCGTCGTCACCTCCGTCACGCGCGATGATCTGCCGGACGGCGGGGCGCGGTTTTTTGCCGCGACGGTCGCCGCGGTGCGACAGACGTCGCCCGCCGCGCGGATTGAGCTTTTGATCCCGGATTTTGCGGGCGATCGTGCCGCGCTCGCGGCAGTCGCCGCGGCAGGCCCGGACGTAATCGGCCACAACATGGAGACCGTCGCCGCGCTGTACGCGGATGTAAGGCCGCAGGCCGACTATCGGAGGTCTTTGAGTCTGCTCTCGGGACTTGCGGGCATGAATGGCGGCATCCGCCGAAAATCCGGCTTTATGCTCGGCCTCGGGGAGAGCCGCGCGCAAGTCCTCGCGCTCATGGAGGACCTGCGCGCGGCGGGCTGCGAGTTGCTGACGATCGGACAGTATCTCGCGCCCACGCGCGCGCATCTCCCGGTCGTGGAATACGTCAGACCGGATGTTTTTTCAGAATATGGGGACATCGCAAAATCGATGGGTTTTTTGGGCGTCCAATCCGCTCCGTTTGTCAGAAGCTCTTACCGCGCCGAATCGGCGTTCGAGAGACTGTGAACTGGTCACTATCCGGCGGGCGCGTCCGTCAGCTCGCCGCCGCCCTGCGCGCCCGCGCTATCCGCGGCCTGTGCCGGGCGCGGCGTCCTTCTGGGCTGCGTGGTCGTCTCGCCGCGCCGCGGGCCGTCCGCGCGCCCGGAGTTCTCCGCGCCGCTCGCGCCGCCCGCCTCACCCGTGCCGCTCGGCTCGCCTATGCCGCCGTCGTCCGCCGGTCCGACGATCTCCGCGCTGTCGATCACGTCGCCCGCCCCGTCCGGCGCACCCTCGCCGCCCGTGCCTTCTCCGTCCGGCAGGCCGCCCTCCGGGAGATAGTCCGGCGAGATGCCGTCCGCCGTGTGGTACGGACAGACCGGCAACGGGGCGTACTCATAACCCCAGTCCGTCGGATAGGGGTCTCCGGGCTTTGGGGCGAACGGGACGACGCGGCGGATCACGACTCTTGTGTCCGCGTCCCCCGCGGGGCAGTAAGGCCCTAAGGCGACGGCGCGCCCAACCGCGGCGGAGCCTGTCTCACATACGGAGACGGAGGTGTGGACGTCGCAGGGGTCGGACTCCCTCGGCTCCGTGCCTTTGATAAAGTATTCCGTCCGGACCGCGTTGCCCCTCGGGTCGCTGCGGCACAGGGCGGTCGGCGCTTTGCCCGAATAGGCGCAGACGCTCGCGGACACGATCTGGTCCGGCATCGAAAGCTCCTTTGGCTCAAGACCCTCGTGAATCTTTTCCATTACGGTTTTCCAAATCCGCATGGCGTTGCCCAGCTCCTGACTTTCGAGCACGATCTGTTTGATCCGGTTGTCATAGCCGTACCATGTCGACGCGACATAATAGGGCGTATAGCCGACAAACCAGCGGTCGGCGTTGTCGTTTGTCGTGCCGGTCTTGCCCGCGGCCGGCATCTCCCCGTCAAAGAGCGCGGCGGCCGTGCCTGTGCCGGATTTTACGACGTCCTGCAGCATTGAGGTCATCAGGAAGGCGGTCTGCTCGCTGTATACGATCGTCGGCAGCCTTGACGTCTTGTCGAGCAGCACCTTCCCGTTGCTGTCGAGGACCTTCGTGTACGTCGTCGGCTCGTAGTACATGCCGCGGTTCACAAAAGGCACATAGGCGCCCGCCATCTCAAGCGGGGTGACGCCGCGGTGCAGCCCGCCGAGCGCGAGCGCGACCTGCGTTTCGCTGTCGCGGTTGATCCCGACCTTGTCGAGGTAGCTGTGGGACGTGTCGGGGATTTGAAGCCATGTCTTGGCCGCGACGACGTTGACCGAGCGCCGGATCGCGGTCCTGATCGTCGTCAGCCCCCGAAAGTCGTTCGAGGAGTTCTTCGGGTAGACGCGCTCCGTGTCGTTCGGGTCGAGATGCATGGGGATGTCGTCGACGACCGTGGCCGGCGTGATCATATGCTGGTCGAGCGCCGGACCGTAAACCGCGATCGGCTTGATACTGGAGCCCGGCTGCCGCCGCGCCTGCGTCGCGCGGTTGAAAGTCAGGCTGGCCATTTTTTCGCCGTAGCCGCCGCTCATCGCCTTGATCTGCGCGGTGGTCGGGTCGAGAATCACCATCGCGCCCTGCGGCTGTTCGTTGTTTTTGATCGCGTCGGCGTTGACCTGCGGGAAATACTCCGGGTCATTGAACACGGCGTCGAGCGCGGCTTGGACCGCGGGGCTCTGCGTCGTGTAAATCCTCAGGCCGTAGTTGCTGATCTGCGCTTTTGCCATGTCCTCGGTCATGCCTTTTTGCGCGATGAGGTCGTTTCTCACCTCCGTGATCACACGGTCGACAAAGTAGGACTGGGGCTTTGTGACAGCGCTTGCCGTTGCGGCCTTTGGGATGATCTTGATCTTTTCGGCGAGCGCGCCTTCATACTCGGCGTTTGAAATCATGCCGAGGTCCAGCATCTTGCCCAAGACGAGCTTCTTGCGGTCATTCGCGTTTTTTACGCCGGTTTCGGAGAACGGATTATACCGCCCGGGGCTGTTTGTGATGCTTACAAGGAACGCGCACTCGCCGAGCGAGAGGCTGCCGACATCCTTGCCCAAATACGTCTTGGACGCCGCGCTGACGCCATAGCAGCCGTTTCCAAAGTAAACGAAGTTCAGATAGAGCTCGAGGATTTTCCATTTCTCCATCGTCTTTTCGAGTTCGACCGCGAGATACCACTCCTTCACTTTGCGCTCGAGCGTCTCGGCCGTGTTGTCAGTCACGTTTTTGATCAACTGCTGCGTGATCGTGCTGCCGCCATAGGTGTCGCCGCCGCTCGTGATAAAGCCGAGCGCCGCGCCGACGATGCGCTTGGGATCGATCCCGTTATGGGACTCAAAGCGCTCGTCCTCAATCGCGATCAGCGCTCTCGGCAGGAGCGGCGCCATGTCGTCATAGCGGACGAGTTCGCGGTTCACGTTCCCGCTGCCCGTCAGACGCGCAAGCTCATTGCCGTCCGCGTCATAGATATAGGAGGTCTGGATTTTCATCTCGAGCATATCGTTTGTGATCGGCGCGACGTCCTCTATATATCCGTAAATCGCGCCGAGTCCCGCGCCGAGCACGCCGAATCCGATCACAAGGACGATGATCAGGACCGTTTTTAAAACCGTTGAAACAAATCTGCCCATATAAATTAACACCCACTTGACTGCGTTTATGAGGAAAAGGAGTATCCTGACCGGGAGAGCGCGGCGACGCGGGAGACTTTCGCCGTCCGCGTAATCCGGGTCGTCCGCGCTATCCGAACTGCCTGAGTAATCCGGGTCGTCCGCGCTATCCAGACTGCCTGAGTAATCCGGGTCGTCCGCACTATCCGGATCGTCCGCGTAATCAGAGGACCCGCCGCCGCCTATGTCGTCCGCGCCGCCCTCGTCTGCATGTGTGCCGATATGTGTATTGGTATGTGTGATCGCTTGTGTGCCAGTACGCGCGGCGAAATCCGCGTCTGCCCGTGTGTCTATGTGTGTAAAATCATGTGTACCAACGTGTGTGTCAGTGTGTATATCGACATCCGCGCCCGCATGAAGCCCCACAGGGCCGCCTGCGGAATCCGCGCCACTCGCACCCACGGGCTCAAATCCGCCGACGGGGTCCGCTCCGCCCCCGCTCACAGGTTCAAATCCGCCGACAGCCGCGCCCACAGGTTCAAATCCACCGGCGACCGGATCCAACGCCGGACTGATCGCCTCAAATGCGTCGTCGGCCGGTTCAAATTCCGTGTCGTTTACCGCGTCGTGGAGTTCCTCGTCGAAAGCCGCGTGTGTAAAGGTAAAAGGCCTGTCGGCAGTCGCCCCGCCGGAGTGCGAACGCCCGGCGCGCGTTTGGTTCAGGTACTCTGTAAACGCGCGTTTGACAGACTTTTCGGCGGCCTTTTCAGCGACCTTTTCGGTACTCTTTTCGGCGGCCTTTTCAGCGCCGCCGGGCTCTTTTATACTTTCCGCCTGATCTTTTTGATCATTTGCCATGCAAATAAGTTTAATACAACCGCGGCGATTTCGCAAGGACTGTCGTCGCTCGCAGTCCGCTCGCTCCCCGCGCCGCTACACTTGCGGGTGTTGACGCGCCGCGACCGAATGAGATAAGATGTGGCATGGTTTTTGCGGTGCAAATATGGTTCCGGAGGCGAGCATGGGCAAACACTCAAAATTCCTTGTGACAGTGGCGTTGTTTTGGTTTTCGCAATATGTGTTTATACCGTTTTTCACACCGCATCTGACCGGGCTTGGCATCGCGAGTACGACTGCCGGGCTGATCCTCGGCGCGTATGGCTTTTCTCAAATGCTGCTGAGAATCCCGTTTGGTCTCGCGGCGAACAGGAGCGGCGACCACAAGGCGTTTATGCTGTTTGGCTTCTGCTGCATCACCGCCGCGGGCCTGATCCTTTTTTTCGCGGGGCATCCCGCGGCGTTTTTGATCGCGCGCCTGCTTGCGGGCGTCGCATCCGCGACGTGGGTGAGCTTTACCGTGTTTTTTACGGGTCTGTACCCCGCGGGCGACACCGGAAAGGCGATCGGCACGGTCATGGCCGCGAACAACCTCGGGACGCTGCTCTCCTATCTGTTCGGCATTTTCTTTTTCAACCGCATGGGCGGGATCGGCGCGATGTTTGCGGTCAGCGTGGTCGTGGGCATCCTCGGTTTTGCGCTGCTGCTTACGGTCAAGGACGACCGCGGACGCGGAGCGGGCGGCATGACGCTGCGCGACTTTGCCGATGTGCTAAAAAACCGCGGTCTCATGCTGCATTCCGCGCTCGCGGCCCTCATGCAGCTGATCGCTTTTGCGACCGTGATCACGTTTACGGCAAATTACGCAAAGCAGCTTGGCGCGGGGGGGAGCGAGCTCGCGTTTCTGTCCGTGCTGACCGGCGCGTCCGGCGTCGCGGGGTCCTATTGGCTGCGTACCCGTTGGTGTGCGCGAGTCCCAAACAAAATCCAGCTTGCGGCCTCTTTTGCGCTGACCGCGGCGTACTGTCTGGTCGTACCGAACACGGGCAGCATGGCGCTGATTTTTGTGATGCAGCTGATTGGCGGGCTCGGCGTCGCGATTGCGATGGCGCAGACGATGGCGCTCGCGCTCGGCGGAGTCCCGCTGTCGGCGCGGTCGGCTGCGATGGGCGTGTATCAGTGTATCTATGGGCTCGGGATGACGTTCGGGCCGATTGTGATGGGGGGGCTGATCGACTTGTCCGGTCAGTTCACAATCGCGTGCTACGGAATCGCGGCCGTCTGCGCGGCGGGCTTTGCGTGGAGCTTATTTGCGGTCCGGGCAAAGACGGACGGGGCGGGCCGCTGACTATGGCTGCGGTTCGTCGGGGCTTTCCTCAATTTGCAAGGTCGTCATGATGTCCTCGATGTAATCCTTTTTGCGGAACATATTGTTGTCCTGCTTTATTTTTCGCATTTCAGGCGGGTTCGGCTTCATCGCGGCCAAGTCGCTCATCGAGCACTTGCCTTCAAACACCGCGCCTTCGTCCGCGATAAAGCGAAAGACGTTGATGTCGCCGTACAGCTTGCCCGTGCCGAGCAGCTTTAACGTGCCGCCCGCTTCTACCGCGCCTTCGACCGTGCCCGCGACGCAGATGTTCTTCGCAAAGATGTTGCCGTTGATCAGCCCGTCCGTTCCGATGTACACGTCGCCGTCCGAGCGGATTTCTCCGTTGAGCTTGCCTTCGATATACAGCGAGGACTCCGTGTAGATGTTCCCGTCGATATTGACCTTCGACCCGATCGTGGAACCATAGCCCTTGCCCTGTTCCGGCGTGCTTTTCCCAAACATAAAAACCTCCGTGGTAGTCGCTCCGTTCCGCCGCAGACAGCCGCGGAATGGAATTTTGGATTGCACTGCCTACAGTATACCAAGATGGCGGAGCAAATACAATGTGTGATTAACTTATGTCGCGCGGAGAGCGAGCGATTTTTGGGTGGACAATTGAACGTGTACGCGGTACAATTTAAGGGAATTGCGCAAGTGGCCGCATCATTCAGAAAATTCGGAAAAGACGGAAAAGGATAGATATGCTTCGATTTCGCGGGAAAAAACAGAGGGGCGGCTGGACGGTCGTCTCCGGCAGGCGGGGGGCGGCGGAAGTTTTTCGCGAGAACCGCGTGCCTTTTAGCATCGCGGCGGCGGTTGCCGTGGCGGCGCTGGTTGCCGCGTATTTATTTTTGGCCGGACCGCCCGCGGTTTTGCGGCATACGGAAAAAGGCATCGCCTATTTGCGGGAATGGGACTATCCGGGCGCGATCACGGAGCTAGAAACGGCGGACCGGCTGAGCTGGAAGCGGACTCCCAAGATTCTGTACCCGCTGGGGCGGGCGTATCTTTTGGACGCGCGGTATGACGACGCGGCGGCGGCTTTTCAGGCTTTGGTCGCGCTCTACGGCGCGGATGGCGGCGATGTGACGTCTGATGGCGGCGGTGTGGCGCCGGACGATACCGACGTGCCGCCGGACGAGAGCGGCAATGTGTCACCTGCCGACGGCGATGTATTGCCGGACGCCGGAGAGGAAGGCGACGCGGGAGCGGCCGACGATGCGGGCGATGTGGAAAGTTCATTGTCGCGCGCGTATTACGGGCTCGCGGAGGCCCGCGCCTATTTGGAGGACGCGCAGGCCGCAAGGGCCGCGGCCGAGGAGGGCTACCGCAGGACGGGCGGCGCGGAGTTTTTGACGCTGATGGCGGTGATTGACGTGCGCCCGCCGGTTTCGCTGACGCCGAGCGGGGTCTATAACGGAAAATTTATCTTTCATTTTGAGGCGGAGCCCGCGGGGATCCGCACGATCTATACGGAGGACGGCTCGCCGGTGGACGCGGGCGCGATAAACGCGGCGGAGTATCAGGGCGGGATCGAGGCGGACATCGGGGAGCACAGCTTCCGCGCGGTCAATATCAACCGCTACGGGATGGTCAGCGAGCAGGCGGCATACGATATTACGGTGCTGGACGCGGCGGGCAACCTGAACGGGAACATCGTGAACGGCGCGCACGTCGTGTCGCGCGGCGAACAGGTTTACTATTCCAACGGCGCGGGCGTCTATCGCGAGGAACTCCGGAGCGGCGCGGAAGCCGCCGGTGATCCCGGCGTTCACAAGCTCTTTGAGGGCGCGCAGACCGGCGGGCTGAATCTGCTCGGCGAGTGGCTCTACTTCACGCGGGCGGGCGGGGCGGCGCGCGGCATATATCGGGTTCGCATCGACGGGACCGGCCTTGCCAAGCTCACGGACGACGCGGCGGAGTATTTGCAGATCGCGGGGAGCCGCGTCTATTACGCGGCGCGCGAGGGTCTCTGCGCAATTACGCCGGATGGCGGCGCGCGGGAAGTGCTCTTTGAAGGCTCGATCCGGTGTTTGAATTACGCGGACGGCAAACTGTATTTCATCGCGGAAAACCCGGACGCGGACGCAGGCGCGAGCGCGGGAGGCGACGCAGCGGACGCGGAGACGGACGAGGCGGGGCCGGTCTACTGTTATGAGACGGAAGGCGGCTCTGTGACGCGGGTCGTCGGCGGGAATGCCATGTTCCTTCAGCTGTATGGCGGCAGCCTGTATTATACGGCCGCCGCATCAAACGGCG
>JAITSR010000381.1 GCA_031287655.1 Clostridiales bacterium | reverse complement strand
ATCAGTCAGGATGAACGGCAGCGCGCAAACTACCGTTCGCACAGAATCTTTTTGCAAGACCAAGAGCATAATTTGTCTATTGCGCGGAAAGAAGGCGAGAAAGTAGGCATGAAAAAAGGCGCAAAAGAAAACGCGAAAGCAGTTGCGCGGAACTTTTTGGCAATGGGACTTTCAATAGAACAAATTGCAGAAGGTACGAAATTACCGCGTGAAGAAATCGAAAAATTGCGCTAACGCGCAAATTATTTTTGAACATTTCCATAGGAGGCGATTGCGATGACCAACTCGGTGCTGTTGAATATCAGTCAGGAAGAACGGCAGCGCGCAAATGAGCGTTCGCACAGAATCTTTTTGCAAGACCAAGAGCATAATATGTCTATTGCGCGGAAAGAGGGCTTTGATGAGGGTTTTAAAAAAGGCTTTAAAAAGGGCTTTAAAGAAACCTTTAAAGTCTCACGGAAATAGTCACGCTAAACCTTTTAGAAATGGGCGACAGCATCGAAAGATAAGCGTAAATAAAACAGAAACCGCCAAGTCTTGAAGATTGGTGGTTTCTGTTTCCAACTTGAAATACGGGAACAGCCTCTCATCCAAAAGCGGTGATCCTTTGTCTGTATTATATTGCTTGCCGCAGAGAGTGTCAATCTCAACCTTGCTCGCTAAGTCCGCAAGTCGGCGAGAGGAATAGTGAATTATGAATTGAGCATCGTGAATTGTGAATTGAGTATTATGAATTGTCAGAGGAAGGGGTGTGTCTATGGGACGCATATTCAACGTGGCAGGGCCGTGTAACCCGCAAAAGCACTATATGATAGACGCCGCGCGCAGACTGGGGGCGGAAGTGTTTTCCTTGATTTCAGAAGAACAATTTTTCGTGATCCACGCGGCGCGGCAGACCGGAAAGACGACGCTGCTGGTGGATTTGACAGAGCGGCTCAATCATGAGGGTCAATACTATGCGCTATATTGCTCACTGGAAAATGCGGACGGTCATCCGGACCCGGAAACGGGGGTTCCGATTATCCTTAACGCAATTGAGCGCGAATTGACACTGAACTGCTTTCCCCATCTGGACAAATTCAAAGAGGGCGCAAAAATAGGTGGCAGCGCCGACGCGTTGCAGAACGCGCTGATTGCGTATTGCCGATCGATCGAAAAACCGCTTGTAATATTTTTTGATGAAGCGGACAGCCTAAGCGGGCAAACGCTGATAACATTTTTACGGCAGCTGCGCAACGGATATGTAAACAGAGCGCGCTATTCTTTCGTCCATTCGCTCGGTTTAATCGGTATGCGCAATATTCGGGACTATCGCGATCAGTACCGTTCTCCGGAACAGACGCTCGGCAGCATCAGCCCGTTTAACATTGTCACATCCGCAATGACATTGCGCAATTTTACGCATGAGGAAATCGCGGAGCTTTACGCTCAGCACACGGCGGACACGGGGCAGACATTTGAGGAAGCCGCAACAGAGCTGGTCTGGCGGCGGACACAGGGCCAGCCGTGGCTGGTGAACGCGATAGCGCGCGAAATCGTCCAAAACATCACAAAGGAGGAGCCGCAGTCGCCTGCTACCGCACAGATGGCGGAAGCGGCGATTCAGACGCTCATTTTGCAGCGGGGGACACATTTTGACTCTTTGATGGCGAGACTGCGAGAAGAACGCGTACAGCGCGTGATTGAGCCGATAATTACCGGCGGAACGGGTAGGGTGGATCCAAACGAAGACGACTATCTCTATGCGAAAGATGTGGGCCTGATACGGGACGACCGTAAAAAAGTGGAACCCGCAAACCCGATCTATGGCGAGATCATCGTGCGAACCCTCAATTGGCGGACGCAGCAGGAGATCGAAAGACACGGCGCTGCCTATCAGCTGCCCCGCTACTTAAAAGAAGACGGAACACTTGACATGGATTATCTGCTGCGGGATTTCCAATCGTTCTGGCGGGAGAACGCGGCAATCTGGCAGGAGAGGTATGACTACAAGGAGGCCGGGCCGCAATTGGTCATGCAGGCGTTTTTGCAGCGCGTCGTCAACGGAGGCGGGCAGATATTACGCGAAATGGCGGCGGAGACAAGGCGGGTCGACCTTTGCGTTGTGTTCAAGGAACGCAAATATCCCATTGAGCTGAAGATTCGTTACAGCGAGGGTACCCGGGACGAAGGGCTCAAACAAATAACCGCGTATATGGACACGCTGGGCGTTGATGCGGGCTGGCTCGTTATTTTTGACCGGAGGAAAACGATCAGTTGGAAGAAAAAATTGACGGTCAAAAAACAGAGCGTCGACGGAAAAACAGTCAACCTGATTGGGTGTTAAGGGACTTTTGGCGCTTGATTTTCCAAACTCATGATTAAACGTTAGGAAAAGGTGGTAAAAATTTTGTGTATGCGACGGGGCGTTTTTCGCCGTCGCATACCCGATTAACGGAGGGTGGCATGTCGGAACACTTTATTGAGACGTATCGGCAATGGCTCACGGGCGAGGTCTTTGACGAGGCGACCCGCGCGGAGCTGCGCGGGATTGAGGGCGATGCCCGCGAGATCGAGGAGCGCTTCTACAAGGAGCTGAACTTCGGCACGGCGGGCCTGCGCGGCATTTTAGGCGCGGGTACGAACCGCATGAATATCTATACGGTCGGCAAGGTCACGCAGGGGCTGTGCGATTCGCTGCTCGACAATCCGAAAAAGGCGGGCAGCATGGTTAAGGCGGACAATCCGGAAAAGGCGGACAGCCCGGCCGCGCCGGGGATCGTGATCTCCTTTGACCCGCGGCATATGTCCGCGGAGTTTGCGCGGGAGTGCGCGCGAATCATCGCCGCGAACGGCATCCACGCCTATCTGTTTGACGACATCCGCCCGACGCCGGAGCTCTCCTTTGCGGTGCGGCGCCTCGGCTGCGCGGCGGGGATCATGATTACGGCGAGCCACAACCCGAGCGCCTACAACGGCTATAAGGTCTACGGAGCGGACGGCGCGCAGATGTCCGTCGCGGACTCCGACCGGGTTGTGGACTATACCGCGCGCCTATCGGGCTATGAGGCGATCAAAAAAATCAGCGTCGAGGAAGCGCATCGCCGCGGGCTGCTGACGGTAATCGGCAAGGCGGTCGACGACGCGTATATCGAACAGGTCCACTCGCTCTCGCTGCGCCTTGGCGAGCTCGGGGATACGCTAAAGACGTTTAAGGTGATCTATACGCCGCTGCATGGGACGGGGAACCGGCTCGTGCGCCGCGTGCTCGCGGAGAACGGCTTTTCAAATGTGCTCGTCGTGCCGGAGCAGGAGCTGCCCGACCCGGAGTTTTCGACCGTGAAGTCGCCGAACCCGGAGAACCGCGAGGCGTTTGAGCTTGCGATCGCGCTCGCGCGGCGGGAGAATGTCGACATCATCATCGGGAGCGACCCGGACTGCGACCGGATCGGCGTCGTGTTCCGCGACTTTGACGGCGGCTATGCCGTCCTGACGGGAAACCAGATCGGCTGCCTCCTGATGGAATATGTGCTCGCCGCGCGGCGGGACGCGGGCAGGCTCGACAAAGACCGCGCGTTTGTCGTCAAGACGATCGTCACGACAAAGCTCGCGAACCAAATCGCGGCCCATTACGGCCTTGCGATCTGCGAGGTGTTCACGGGCTTTAAGTATATCTGCGAGGTCGTAAAGGAGCGCGACGAGTTTGGAGACGGGCAGTTCGCCTTTGGCTTTGAGGAGAGCAACGGCTATCTCGCGGGTACGTTTGTGCGCGACAAGGACGGCGTGATCGCGTCGATGCTCGTCGCGGAGATGGCCGCGTGGTACCGCTCGCAGGGCCGCACGCTCGCGGACGCGATGAAGGATATTTACGACCGCTACGGCTACACGATCGACGACGTCGTCTCCTACACGCTCGAGGGCAAACAGGGGCTGGACAGGATCGCGGCCGCGATGGAGCGGCTCAGGGCCGAGCGCCCGGACGCTTTCGGCGCTTTTCGCGTAAAACTCTGCAAGGACTACCAAACGGACGAGTCGTTTGAGTCCGGCGCGAAGGTTCCGGGCGGTTTGGGCATGGGCGAGCGCTCGAACGTGCTCTCGTATCAGATGGAGGACGGCTCGGTCTTTTTGATCAGGCCCTCCGGCACGGAACCCAAGATCAAGGTGTACTACGGTGTGACGGACGCGAGCCGCGAGGGCGCGCAGGAGCTCCTGCGGGACTTTGAAGGCGCGGTCTCCGCCGTGATCCGCGATTACCTCGGCATATAGAGTAAGCAAATATGGCGTGTGCGCGGTATTGTGAGGCGCTCACGCGCAATGCTCAGCGCCGCGTATGCGCGGCGTAAACGGTAAAAAGGAGTGGTGCTTTTTTGACAATCGACGTAATCAAGGACATCAAACAGGCTGAGAGCGAGGCGGATCAGGTCGTCCGGCAGGCGCAGAGCGACGCGCGCGCGATCATCTCGGACGCGAAGTCGCAGGCGGAGGTCATCCGGAACGAGTCCGCCGCGGAGGGCCGCAGGCAGGCGGAGGAAAAGCTCGTGCTCGCGGAGAAGCGCGCGGACGCCGCGATTGAAAAACTCCGCTCGCAGATTTCAAACGACTGCGCCCAGATCGCGAAAAAAGCGCGCGCAAAGTTTGCGGACGCGGCCAACATCATTTCGGGAAGGATCGTGAAATTCAATGTCGATCGTTAAGATGAGCAAGGTGTCGCTCGTCGGGCATCTCGCGGATCGCGAGCGGCTGATCGCCCGCGTGATGAAGCTCGGGCTCGTCGAGGTCATCGCCTTCGACAGCAGGAACGGCGGGGAGGAAGTAAAGAAGCTCGTTTCGCCGGACAATGCCGACGAGAAGGCGGCGCGCCTTGAAAGCGACATGAGCCGCGTCGGCGCGGCGCTCGGGACGCTCGAACGGTTCTTTCCCGAAAAGACGCCGATGTTCTTTTCCGGCAAGGAGATGAAGGTAGACCAATACAAGACGATCGTCAACGAGTTCGAGACCGTGTGGGAGTCGGTCGGCGCGCTGACGGATATCGAGTCGCGGCTCGCGGCGCTGCAAAGCGAGGAAAACCGCCAAAACAGCCTGCTGGCCTCGCTTACTCCGTGGCAGGCGCTCCCGTTGCCGTTGGAGCAGACGGAGACGCGCACGACGCGAATCCAACTCGGCGTAGTCCCGGCCGGCGTCGCGCAGGAGGCGCTGATCGCGGCGCTCGCGGAGGCCGCGCCCGAGAGTTTTATTGAGAATGTGAGCGCCGACGCGGAGCTTTGTTATATCGTCGCGGTCTGCCACCGCCCGCAGGAGGAGACGGCCTCGCAGGTGTTGAAGCAGTACGGTTTTGCGCGCGTCCAGTTCAAGGAGCTTTTGGGTACGCCGGATTCCAATATGCGCCTCGCAAACGAGCGCATCGCCGAGATCAAGCGGGAGCGCGCGGAACTCGAGCAAAAAGCCGGGCTGCTCGCGCCGCAGAAGATCAAACTCCAAGTGCTCTACGACTATCTTGAAATCCGCGCGGAGCGCCAGAAGATCGTGGCCAAGCTCGGCCGGTCGGACAGCGCCTTTTACCTCGAGGGCTGGCTGCCGACCAAAGCCGTCCCGGGTTTTTGCGCAAAGATCACGTCCGAGGCCGACTGTTATATTGAGACGACGGAGCCGGAGAAGGGCGAGGACCACCCGATCCTGCTTGAGAACCCGAAGCTGGTCAGGCCGTTTGAAGCCGTCACGCAGATGTACAGCCTGCCGTCGGCGCGCGACATCGACCCGAACATTTTGATGGCCCCGTTCTATTTCCTGTTTTTTGGCATGATGATCGGCGACTTCGCGTATGGGATTCTGCTTGCGGCCGCGATCGGGATCATGATCAAAAAGTTCAAGCCGCGCGGCACGGCCGGCAAGATTTTGAACATGCTGTTTTTGGGCGGTCTCTCGACGGCGCTCTGGGGCATGATCTTTGGCAGCTATTTTGGAAACATCACGTCCGTGCTGCCGAATTGGCTCGGCGGCGGGGGCGGCGGCGCGCCGGCCACGGGTATCGCCCCGCTCTGGTTCGACCCGAGCAAGGACCCGATGAAGATGCTGATCTTCTCGATGATCTTTGGCACGTTCCACCTGTTTGTCGGCATGGGCATCAAGATGTACATGCTGTTCCGCGACGGCAAGCCGTTTGAGGCGATCTTTGACGTCGGCTCGTGGTATCTCGTGATTGTCGGGCTGCCGCTGTTCGCGCTTGGAATCACAGTCGCGGGCCTGCCGATCGGCCTCTATACCGCGCTTCTGGGCGTCGCGATGCTCGTCCTGACGCAGGGCCGTTCGAGCAAGAACCCTTTTATGAAGCTGATGAACGGCATTATGAGCCTCTACGGCATCACGGGCTACTTGGGCGACATTCTCTCGTACTCGCGGCTGCTCGCGCTCGGCCTTGCGACGGGCGTGATCGCGGCGGTGATCAACACGCTCGCGACGCTGAACGCGCCGGGCTTTATCTCCGCGATCGTCTTTTTGGTGATCGTCGCTTTTGGCACGGTCTTCAATATCGCGATCAACGCGCTCGGCGCGTTCGTCCATTCGAGCCGCCTCCAGTACGTCGAATTTTTCAGCAAGTTCTACGAGGGCGGCGGGGAAGCGTTTCAACCGTTTGAAATAAAAACGAAATATATCAAAATCATTTAGGAGGCAAAAAACAATGTCAGTGTTTTCAGACAGTATCTTTTTGGCAAACGGGACCTTTTTGGCGCTTTTGGGCGCCGCGATCGCGGTGCTTCTGGCCGGGACGGGCTCCGCGAAGGGCGTCGGCATTGTCGGCGAGGCCGCGGGCGGCCTTGTGACCGAGGACCCGAACAAGTTCGGCCAGTGCCTGCTGCTCCAAGCGCTGCCGGGCACGCAGGGGATTTACGGGCTTCTGACGGCGTTTGTCATCATGACGCAGGTCGGCGTATTGGGCGGCAGCGCGCCAACTCTGATTCAGGGTTTTTGCTACCTCGCGGGCTCGCTCCCGATCGCGTTTGTCGGGCTCTTTTCCGGAGTCTCGCAGGGCAAGGCGGCGGCGACCGGCATCGGCATCATCGCAAAGCGCCCCGAGGAGCTCTCAAAGGCGATCGTGTTCGCGGCGATGGTTGAAACGTATGCGGTGCTCGCGCTTTTGGCCTCGATCCTGATCATCCTGAACGTCCCGAATATCACGGGCTGACCGCTGACGGCGGACGGACGGGCCTTAGGCAAGCATTGTGACAGGCGCATCGAGAAGGAGTTATAGACCATGCCAGCAGGAGCCGAAAAATTACAGGAAAAGATACGATCCGAGGCGCGCAGGCAGGCGGAGACGATCGTAAACGACGCCCGGCGCGAAGCGGAGGCGATCGTGCGGCAGGCGCGCGAAGAAGCGCAGGCGGCGCGCGGCGAGGCCGCGGCAAAGGCGGATAAGGACGCCGCGGCGCGGGAAGCGCGGCTGATCTCCGTCGCGGAGCTCGAGGGCCGCAAGGAAAGGCTCGCGGAAAAGCAGCGGCTGATCGACGAGCTGTTCACGCAGTCGATCAATCGGCTTTGCGCGCTGCCCGACGCGGAGTATGAAAAGCTGTTGATCGACATGATCGCCGCGTCCGCATCCGGCGGCGAGGAAGTGATCCTGTCAAAAAAGGACGCGGCGCGCCTTTCAAAGAACTTCATAAACGAGGCCAGCAAAGCCGTCGCCGCAAAATCCGCGAGTTCCCCAAAGCCCGCCGCGCTCACGCTTTCGGCGGAAAACCGGCCGATCGAAGGCGGGTTCGTGCTGCGGAGCGGGGACTTTGAAATCAACAACTCGTTCGCGTCGATCGTGAAAATCCAGAAGGACAGCCTCGAGGCGCTCGCCGTCAAGATGCTGTTTGGATGACGGGGCAGCAGTAGATTCCATCCGTTCAGCTTCGCCCTCACGGGCTCGCTTCACGGGGAATCCTTGCATGGCGCCTACCGCAGTTCGGCTTCACCCTACGGGTTGGCCTCGCTGGGTTAGGTGCGCAGACAGGAGGTCTGATCTTTTGGGCAATCAAAGTTACGCATACGCGATGGGGCGGATCCGCGCCGTCGAGCGGACGATGCTCGGCAGGGCCCAGTTTGACCGGATGATCGAAGCGAAAACCGCCGACGACGCGCTCCGCGTCCTCTCGGAGGCCGGTTACGGGGCGGGCGGCGATACCGGCGGCAGCGGCGGCTTAGTTGGCGCCTCCGGTTCTGTCGGCGCGCCCGGTTCGTCCGGTTCGCCGGACGTCGCGTCCGATTATGAGCGGCTGCTCGACGAGGAAAACGGGAAGCTGATCGCGTTTATTTTAGAGGTTTCCCCGGCGCGGGGACTTTTGGGCGTTTTTTTGCGCCGCTATGACTATCACAACATCAAGGCGCTGTTAAAGGCCGAGTTCTCCGGGCTGGCGGGCGACCCGCCACTGTCCGGGATGGGGCTCGTCTCCCCTGAAAAGCTCGCCCTGATCCTGCGCGAGCGCAGCTTTTCGCAGCTCACGCCCGCGATGGCCGCCGGGGCGGAGGACGCGATTTTGGCCTATGGCAAGTCGCAGGACCCGCAGGCGATCGACGTCAGACTCGACCACGCGATGTACGCTGAAATGCTCGCGGACGCCGCGGCGCTCGAAAATCCGTTCCTTGTGCGGCTTGTGCGCATCTATATCGACCTTGCGAACATCACGGCGTTCCTTCGGATGCGCGCGATGAAAAAAGGCTCCGACTTTTTGCGTGAGACGCTGATCCCCGGCGGGGAGGTCGACCGCGGGCTCTTTTACCGGCACTTCTCCGACGGCCTCGAGACTTTTATCGCCGCGATGCTGTACACGCCCTATGGGCAGGTCTGCGAGGAGGGTCTGAAAAATTACCAGAGCACGGGCAGGCTGACCGCTTTTGAGCGCGGCGCGGACGACTATGTAAACGGCTATATCAAAGCCGCGAGGCTCCGGCCTGTCGGGGCCGAGGTGATCGTCTGCTACTTTGTCGCGCGGCAGGCCGAGCTAAAGAACGTCAGGATCGTGATGGTCGGGAAGAAAAACGGGATTTCGGGCGACGTGATCCGGGAAAGGCTGCGGGAGACCTATGTATAAAATCGGCGTGATCGGGGACAAGGACAGCATTTTGGGCTTCAAAGCCGTCGGCTTCGACGTGTTTCCGGTTGGGGACGCCGCGTCGGCCGCGCACGCGCTGAGGGAGGCTGCGGCCGGGGAATACGCGGTGCTCTATATCACGGAGCAGGCGGC
>JAITSR010000363.1 GCA_031287655.1 Clostridiales bacterium | reverse complement strand
AGATAGTCAGATGAGCAATGCGTCTCACTGGCCCGGACGGATTTGATGTTCCCGGCGGTCCCCTAAACCGAAAATTACCCCTATGCCACCGGGACCATCGAATCGAACCGAACGTTTTCTTTCCTTGATTGAGCCGGCTCAAGTTCTTTTTTTGGGAGCGAACAAAAAAAAATTTCACAATGCACAATACGTCCTATAGGTTCCGACGCCATGCCGGTAACATGGCGGTATTTTTTATTTTTTTATTCCTTGTGCATTGTGGCATTGAAGTTTTCCGGCTGTTGACGGTCAAAAGCGCGCCATGTATAATGGGCGTATCTTTTGATGAACCGACAGGTGGTGTGTGCTTTGTCCTATAAAACGCTTCCCTATGACCGGCTTTACCGGTTTTGTCTTGATGTTTTTGCCCAATACGGATTTTCCGCTGTGGACTGCGAAACCATTACGGACGTACTTCTGTGCGCGGATCTGTTCGGGATCGAATCTCATGGCGTTCAGCGGCTGATTCGCTATCACAATGAGATCAACAGCGGGGTTGTAAACCGCTCCGCCGCGCCGCGTATCATTTCTGAAACGCCCGTTTCCGCCGTGATCGACGCGGACAAGGCGATGGGTCAGGTGATCTCAAGGCGCGCGATGGAGACCGCCATCACAAAGGCGAAGGCCTCCGGGATCGGCATGGTCGCGGTGCGCAATTCCAACCACTACGGAATCGCGGGATACTACGCCGACATGGCCTCGCGGGAGGACCTGCTCGGCCTCTGTATGACGAACACCGAGGCGATCGGCGTCCCGATCTATGGCAAACGCGCGATGCTCGGCACAAATCCGATCGCGCTCGCCTTCCCCGCCGAACCTGCGCCGTTTCTATATGACGCCGCGACGACTGTCGTCCCGCGCGGCAAACTCGAAGTCTATCATAAAAATGAAAAGCCGCTTCCGGACGGTTGGGCCGTCGACGTACAAGGCAGAGGCAGCAACGACGCCGACGAGATTATAAAAAATCTGATCGTAAAAGCCGGGGGCGGCATAGCGCCGCTCGGCGGAAGCTCCGAACTCTACGGCGGCCACAAAGGTTATGGGCTCGGCATCATCGTCGACCTGTTCTGCGGCGTCCTGTCCGGCGGCAAGACCTCGAACCATCTGAATCTCGAGCCGGGGCGCACGGACATCACCCATTTTTTCCTCGCGATCGACTACGCGCTGTTCGGAGAAAAGAGCGTGATCCGGGAATCCTTCTCGACGTTTCTGCGGGAACTGCGCGAAAGCCCTAAGGCGGACGGGCAGACCCGAATTTACACACATGGCGAAAAAGAATACGAGAGCCGCGCGGAAAAACGCGCGTCCGGGATCCCCGTGAACGTGAAAACCCTGCGGGAAATGCAAGAGATCGCGGCTGCCCTCTCCCTGCGCTGCGAGGACTACTTCCCGCCGGACATCGAATTTAAGTGAGGGAAAGGGCCGCTGAAAGTAAGGGAAACGGGAAAAAGTAATGGAAAGCGGGTGCGAAAGACCTATGAAAAAAATTCTTCTGGACACCGACATCGGCAGCGACATTGACGACGCGGTCTGTCTCGCGTATCTTCTGCGCGAACCCGAATGTGAGCTTTTGGGGATCACGACAGTGAGCGGTCAAGCGCGCGAGCGCGCAATGCTGTGCGACGCGCTGTGCCGGGCCGCGGGCAAATCCGTCCCGATCTATCCCGGAACGGAGAGGCCGCTGATCGTCGAGAACCGCCAGCCAAAGGCGCCGCAAGCCGAAAAGCTCTCTCGCTATCCGCACGCAGACGGCTTTCCGGCGGGGGGCGCGGTCCCCTTTTTACGGGATATGATCCGTGCGAACCCACATGAGGTCACGCTGCTCGCGATCGGGCCCATGACGAACATCGGGCTGCTGTTCGCGACGTATCCGGAAACCGTCACCCTGCTCGGCGGCCTCGTGCTGATGTGCGGCGACTTTTTGCGCGGCGGCGACGCGATGGAGTGGAACGCGATTTGCGACCCGCACGCCTGCAAAATCGTATATGACGCACACGTCGCCGCAGGCGGCGTAACGGGCGATATGGCTTTGGCTGCGGGCGCGGCGGACGACGCGGCGGGCGACAAGGGCGCCTCTGCCTCCGGCTTTTCCGCCGCGCGCCACCGTTCGATCGGGCTGAATGTCACGACAAGGGTTACGATGTCGTCCGCGGAAGTCTCGGCGCGCTTCACGCACCCGGTCTTAAAGGTCGTCGCGGACTTTTCCGAGGTGTGGTTCCGGGAACGCGAGCGGCTCACCTTTCACGACCCGCTCGCAGCCGTCAGTATCTTCTATGACGACGTATGTACGTTCCGGCGCGGCGGCGTCGGCGTGGAACTCGCGGATCAGGCGCGGCTGGGCCGCACGGTCTTTACGGAGGAAGCCGCCGCGAACACGGGCGGCGCGGACCGCGCGGTTTCCCCCGCGGTGTGCGAGGTCGCATCGGACGTAAATCCCGCGCGCTTCTTCGACCGCTTCTTCTCCGTTTTTTAAGGATCGTAATATCTGTATTGCGGAGCAAAAGAGCGTATAAGAGTGTATAAGAGTGTATTCGAAAAGGGAAGGATATTCATTTGGAACTACAGCTGGAGCGGCTGCACAAGAGCGAGCAGGCGGCATATCTTCTGCGCGGTATCTACGAGCAATACGGGTATCGGAAATACCGCATGGGAAAATTTGAGGAATACGATTTTTATACGGAGCACAAGGACTTTCTGCCGAGCGGCCAAATCCTCACGTTTACGGACCTCGACGGCAAGCTGATGGCGCTAAAGCCCGACGTGACGATGAGCATTGTAAAGCGCACGCGCGCGACAAAGGCCGCGCCGGAGCGCCTCTATTACAGCGAGAGCATTTACCGCCCCTCGCGTGAGGCGCACGAATACCGCGAGATCGCGCAAATCGGGGTCGAATATATCGGGCGCGTCACGGCGCATACGGACGCGGAGCTCGTGACGCTCGCACTCAAAAGCCTTGCCTGTATCGAAGACGATTTCATTTTGGACGTCTCGCATAACGGCTTTCTTTCGGGCCTTTTTGAAAGCGTAAATGCGTCGCGCGAGGCAAAGCGGGACATTCTGCGGTGCATTGAGACAAAAAACCGCCATGAGCTCGCCGCGCTGCTCTTGGCTCACGGAATCGACGCGGCGCAGGGCGAGTCGCTCTCGGCGCTGCTCTCACTCGGCGGCGGAGGCGGTATGCGTGACGACGGGAATAGCATGAGCGGCAGGCGCGGCGGGAACGGCGGGAATAACGTCGGAGACGGGAATGGTATGAGCGGCGGGAACGGTCTCGCCGGGGCGATGGCCGAGGTGCGGCGGCTCGCCGTGAACGGGCCGATGCGCGCGGCGGCGGATGAGCTCGCGGCTTTGTTTGACGTCTTTGACGGCGACCCGCTCGCAAAATCCCTGCGGCTCGATTTCTCACTGGCGCTCGACAGCGCGTACTACAACGGCCTGATGTTCCGCGGCTATGTCAGGAGCGCGCCGCGCGCGGTGCTCTCCGGCGGGCGCTACGACCCGCTGCTCCGGCGCATGGGCGTCGCAGACCTTGAGGCGATTGGTTTTGCGGTCTATCTGGATGAGGTGGAGGCGTCGCTGCCCCAACCCATGTGTTCCGATTGCGACGCCGTTGTGCTCTACCCGGAGCACGCCTCGCCCGCGCTGCTCCGGAGAGCCGTCGAAGGCCTGATCACAAAGGGCTTGCGCGTCCGCGCCCAAGCGATCGGCGACGCGGACGGGACTGAGGCCGCCCGCGTCGTATACGACCTCGCCGCGGACGGGACCTTAGTCGAAAAACCGCGCCCGTATGGAGGTACGCATGATTAACATCGCGCTGCCCAAGGGCCGCATGGGCGACCGGGTTTACGAGCTGTTCGCGTCCGTCGGATACCGCTGCGACGCGCTGCAAAACGAGAGCCGCAAGCTCGTATTCGCGGACGAGGCGAACGGCGTCCGCTATCTTCTGATCAAACCGCAGGACGTCGCCGTCTATGTCGAGCGCGGCGCGGCGGACATCGGCGTCGTCGGCAAGGACGTCCTGCTCGAAACGGGGCCGGACGTCTATGAGCTTTTGGACCTCGGGCTCGGCGTATGCGCGCTCGCGGTCGCCGCGCCGAACGGCTACACGGAGGACCCCGACCGGATTCTGCGCGTCGCGACAAAATATCCGAACGTCGCGCGCCGGTACTATGCGCATATGAACCGGGACATCGACGTGATTAAGCTGAACGGCTCGATTGAGCTCGCCCCGCTGCTCGGACTCTCCGACGTGATTGTGGACGTCGTGGAGACGGGCTCGACGCTGCGCGAAAACAACCTCTCCGTTCGCCAAACGATCGCGCCGAGCTCCGCGCGCCTGATCGCAAACATCAGCAGCTATAAATTCAAGCGGGGCGAGATCGACCCGATGCTGTTTGCCCTGTCGGAAAGGAAAGGATAAAACAATGTCTGACACAGAACTCGCGATCCCAATCCTGCGCGGCGCGGAGGTCACGCCCGAGCGGCTCCGGACGCGTTTTGGCGCAAAAAACGAGGCCGCGGAACATGCCGTCGCCGAAATCCTCGCGGACGTGTACGCGCGCGGCGACGACGCGGTACTCGAATACACGCGGCGTTTTGACGGTGTGGAGATTTCCTCCCTCGCGGTCGACCCTTCGGAGATCGAATCGGCCGCGTCTCAGGTTGCGGCGGAGAATCCGGGGCTCTTGGATACGATGACCCGCGCGGCCGAAAACATTCGCCGCTTCCATGAACGTCAGGTGCGGCAGGGCTTTTCCGTCCATGACGAGCGCGGCGGCATCGTGTCCGGCCAGCGCGTAATCCCGCTCGACCGCGTCGGCCTGTATATCCCCGGCGGCACGGCGGTCTACCCGAGCACCCTTTTGATGAACGCGATCCCGGCAAAGCTCGCGGGCGTCAAGGAGCTGATTTTGGCCTCGCCGCCGCAGAAGGACGGGCGCTGCGCGCCGACAATCCTCGCCGCCGCAAAGGTCGCGGGCGTCGACCGGATTTTCCGCATGGGCGGAGCGCAGGCCGTCGCGGCGCTCGCGTATGGCACGGTCTCCGTCCCGCGCGTCGACAAAATCACCGGACCCGGCAATGTCTACGTCCAAACCGCAAAGCGGCAGCTCTACGGTCTCGTCGACATCGAGATGATCGCGGGGCCAAGCGAAATTCTGATCATCGCCGACGAGAGCGCGAACGCGCGCTTTGCCGCGGCGGATCTGCTCTCGCAGGCGGAGCACGACGCGATGGCCGCCGCGATCCTCCTGACGACCAGCGCCCCGTTCGCCGAGGCCGTCCGCGCGGAGCTCGCCCGGCAGCTTGTCTCGCTGCCTCGCCGCGAGATCGCCCGGCGCTCCATCGAAGAAAACGGCCGGATCGCCGTCATCGCCTCCCTCTCCGAGGCGGCCGAGATCAGCAACGCGATTGCGCCGGAGCACCTCGAGCTCTGCGTAAAGGACCCGTTTGCGCTGCTCGGCGCGATTTTGCACGCGGGCAGCGTCTTTCTCGGGCACTACGCGCCCGAGGCGCTCGGCGACTACTTCGCCGGCCCGAACCACACGCTGCCGACCAACGGCGCGGCGCGCTTTTCGTCGCCGCTCTCGGTCGACGACTTTGTAAAAAAGTCGTCGTTCCTCTATTATACAAAAGACGCGCTGCGCGCGGACGCGGAGCATGTCGCGCGGTTCGCGCGCGCCGAACAGCTCGAGGCGCACGCGCGCAGCGCGGAAATCCGCCTCGCGGACGACCGATAAAGGAGACGTTCATGTCAAAATATCTCTCCCGCCGTTTTGATGATATGCGGGCTTACACGCCCGGCGAGCAGCCTCAGGACCGCTCCTACATCAAACTGAACACGAACGAGAGCCCCTTCCCGCCCGCGCCCGGCGTGCTGGACGCGCTCTCCCGCGACGAGGCGGGGCGGCTGAACCTCTACCCGGACCCAGACACGCGCGTCGCTTCCGCCGCGCTCGCCGCCTCCTTTGGCCTCACGCCGGAGCGTATGATCCTTGGCAACGGCTCGGATGAAATCCTCGCGTTCTGTTTTTTGGCGTTCTGCGATCCGGAGACGCCCGCCGTGTTCGCGGACATCACCTACGGCTTTTATGAAGTGTTCGCGCGGGTTTTCTGCGTCCCCTCCCGCGTGGTTCCGCTTGACGACCAGCTCCGCATCGATCCGAAACGGTTTTGCCCAGCGGGCGGAACATTGTTCCTCGCGAACCCGAACGCCCCGACCGGACAGGCGCTCGAGCTCGGCGCGATCGAGGATATTCTGCGCGAGAACCCGCGGCATGTCGTCGTGATCGACGAGGCCTACGCCGCGTTCGGCGCGCAGAGCGTCATACCCCTGATCGCGCGCTATGAGAACCTCGTCGTCGTGCAGACGATGAGCAAGTCGCGGAACCTCGCGGGCGCGCGCATCGGCTACGCGGTCGGCAATCCCGCGCTGATCTCGGACTTGAATCAGATGAAGTTCTCGTTCAACCCCTACAATGTCAACCGGCTCTCCTTACTCGCGGCGGCGGCCGCCGTGCGGGATACGGGCTATTATGAAACATGCGTCGGCGCGATCAAGGCGACGCGCGCGGCCACAGCCGGGGAACTTGCGCGCCGCGGCTTTACGGTGCTGCCGAGCGCCGCGAACTTTCTGTTCGCGCGGCCCAATTTCATGGGCGGCGAGGCCTATTACCTCGCGCTAAAGGAGCGTGGCGTGCTTGTGCGGCATTTTCGGCGCGCGCGCATCGACGCGTATGTGCGGATTACGATCGGTACGGAAGATCAAATGCGCGCGCTGCTCATTGCTACCGACGCGATCATGCGGGAGAGCGCGTAAAAATCGAGCGGAAGTAACAAAGGCGTCAGAGACGACCGATGCAAGGAGACACTGGAAGCGGCGGATGCAGTGGAGATAATGGTGGTAATGGAGGCAATGGAGGCACTGGGGACAACGGAGATAATGAGGTAATGAGGTAATGGGGGCAATGGAGACTATGAAATGGTTATCAATATGAGGACTGCGACGATTGCGCGCAAAACGAACGAGACGGACGTCAAACTGAGCCTCGCGCTCGACGGCGCGGGCATTGCGGACATTTCGACCGGCTGCGGCTTTTTAAACCATATGCTGACGCTGTTCGCAAAACACGGCGGCTTTGATCTGACGGTCGCGGCGCGAGGCGACACGGACGTCGACTTCCACCACCTCACGGAGGACGTCGGCATTGTGCTCGGGCAGTGCGTAAAAGAGGCGCTCGGGGAGGGCCGCGGCATCGCGCGCTACGGCAGTATGCTGCTGCCGATGGACGAGGCGCTTGTGCTCGTCGCACTCGACATCAGCGGGCGGGCTTACCTTTGCTACGACGTCGCGCTCGCCTCCCCAAAGGTCGGCGATTTCGATACGGAGCTCGCGCGGGAATTTTTGCTCGCACTGTGCCGCAGCCTGTCGCTGACGCTGCATGTAAAGCTGCTCGCGGGCGGCAACGCGCACCATGTGATCGAGGCGGTTTTCAAGGGCCTCGCGCGCGCGCTGCGGCAGGCCGTCGCAATCGACGCGGCCCGCTCCGACGAAATCCCTTCCACAAAAGGCGCCCTGTTGTAATTTCATAAGTATCAGCGACAAGAGCGGCTCGGGTATGCTATCATAAAAGGGACCGCTTTGCGGCGCGAAAGGAATGGTCATATATATGATTGCGATTATTGATTACGGCGTCGGGAACCTGTTTTCCCTTGCGGGCTCGCTGCGGCATCTGGGAATCGAGAGTGCCGTCACGCGCGACCTCGGGGTGATCCGTTCGGCGGAGCGTGTCATTTTGCCGGGCGTCGGCGCTTTTGGCGACGCGATCGCCAAGTTCCGCGCGTTCGGCCTTGAGCCCGCGCTCTCCGCCGAGGTCGCGAAAGGCAAGCCTCTGCTCGGCATCTGCCTTGGGATGCAGCTTCTGTTTGAAAAGAGCTTTGAGTTTGGCCTGTACGAGGGCCTCGGCTACTTAAAAGGCGAGGTCCACCCGCTTACGCCGGACATTCCCGCGGATTTGAAAGTCCCGCAGATCGGTTGGAACAGCCTGCGCTTTGAACGCCCGGACGATCCGCTCCTGAAATACTCAAAGGAAGGCGACTATGTGTACTACGTCCACTCGTTCTACGCGAAGGGCTGCGCGGACTCGCTCGTCGCGTGGTCGGAATACGGGACGCGCGTGCCGGGTCTCGTACACCGCGGCAATGTGTACGGTACGCAGTTTCACCCGGAAAAGAGCGGCGCGGCCGGTCTCGCCATGCTGCGCGCGTTCGCTGAGGTCGTATAAATGGAAATATTTCCTGCAATTGACATTCGCGGCGGGCGGGTCGTCCGTCTGACGGAGGGCGACTACGGCGCGATGAAGGTGTATGGCGACGCACCGGCGGACACCGCGGCGGGCTTTTACGAGCAGGGCGCGCGGAACCTCCATGTCGTGGACCTTGACGGCGCAAAGGACGGGCGCGCCGTCAATTTTGACGCGATCCGCGCGGTCTGCGCGCGGCGCGGCCTGTTTATTGAGGTCGGCGGCGGCATCCGCGACGAGGCGCGGATTGAGCGCTATCTCGCGCTCGGGGTCGGCCGTGTGATTCTGGGAACGGTCGCCGTTCAAAACTTCCGCTTTGTTGAGGATATGGTAAAAAAATACGGCGAGCGGATCGCGGTCGGCGTCGACGCGCGCGCCGGGCGTGTCGCCGTGCAGGGCTGGCTCGACGTGACGGACGTCGACTCGTTTGAGTTTTGCGGGCGGCTGCGGGACGCGGGCGTCGCGACCGTGATCTACACGGACATCGCGCGGGACGGCAGGCTCGGCGGCGCGAATCTTTCAGCTTACCGCCGCCTTGCCTCATTTGCCCCGCTCCACATCGTCGCGTCCGGCGGGATCAGCTTTGAGCGCGAGCTCTTGGAGCTCCGCGCGATCGGGACCTACGCCGCGATTCTCGGCAAGGCACTCTATGAGGGCAAGCTGTCCCTGCCGCGCGCGGTCGCGATCGGCGACGGGAGCAACGATAATTGCGGCGACGGCGACAGTAATGGCGACCGCGGCGACGGCGGCAGCAAAAACGAGGTGAGAAAATGATTACAAAACGCATTATCCCCTGTCTCGACATTCGGGACGGGCGTGTCGTAAAAGGCGTTAATTTTGAGGGCGTGCGGGACGTCGAGGACCCGGTCGAGCTCGCGCGGTTTTATAATGAAAGCGGCGCGGACGAACTGGTTTTCTATGACATCACGGCGAGCTTTGAGGGGCGCGGCCTGTTCACGGACGTGCTCGAGCGCACCGCGCGCGAGATTTTTATCCCGCTCACGGTCGGCGGCAGCATCAACGAGGTCAAGGACTTTGAGCGCGTGCTGACGCGGGGCGCGGACAAGGTCAGCGTCAACACGGGCGCGATCAACAGCCCCGCCCTGATTGAGGCCGCCTCAAAAAAATACGGTTCGCAGTGTGTCGTGCTCTCAATGGACATTAAGCGCGTCGACGGGCGGTTCCACATTTTCAAAAAAGGCGGCCGCGAGGACACCGGCATCGACGCGCTCGAATGGGCGGCCTATGGCGAGGAACACGGGGCGGGCGAACTCGTCGTGAACAGCATCGACACCGACGGCGTGCGCGACGGCTTTGATCTTGAGATGCTGCAAGCGATCTGCGACCGCGTCCGGATTCCCGTGATCGCGAGCGGCGGCGCGGGCGGCATGGAGCATTTCGCGACGCTGTTCAAGGGGGTCGCGGGCGTCGACGCGGGGCTCGCCGCTTCGATCTTCCATTTTAAGGAGGTCAGCATCCGCGACCTGAAACTTTTTTTGCGCGGCGAAGGGATCGAAATGCGAATATAAGGTAAATGGTGAGCATGTTAGCTGCTGGCTAATTACAACACAAGGGAGATACGGATGAGTAATTCAACTGTAACGATTGACAACGACGCGGCCGCCCGGCTGAAATTCGACGCGCAGGGTTTGATCCCCGTCGTCGTGCAGGACTTTTCAACCGGGGCGGTGCTCACGCTCGCGTATATGAACCGGGAGTCGCTCGAAATCAGCCTGCGCGAGCGGCGCACCTGCTTTTATTCACGTTCGCGCGGCGCGCTGTGGCGCAAGGGCGAGACGAGCGGCAACGTACAGAGTATCGTGCGGATTGACACGGACTGCGATTACGACGCGCTTGTCGTGCAAGTCAACAAGAGCGGCCCGGCCTGCCACACGAACCGCGAGAGCTGCTTTTTTAATCAACTGTTTTTTGACGCGGAAGCGGTCAGCGCCAAAGCCGCGGCGGCGGAAGCCGCGCCAATGGCGGAAGCGGCGCTGAGGGCCCCCGCGGTGGCGGCGGAGGCTGCTCCGGTCACAGCTGCGCCTAAGCCCTTCTCCGTTGACGCGCTCCACGCGCTCCTGCTCTCGCGCAAGGCGGAGCTGCCCGAAGGCTCCTACACGACCTACCTCTTTGAAAAGGGGCTCGAGAAGATTCTAAAAAAAGTCGGTGAGGAATGTACGGAAGTCGTGATCGCCGCGATGAAGCGCAGCAAGGAGGAAACGGTCTTTGAGGCGGCCGACCTGTATTATCACATGCTCGTCCTCCTGTGCGAGCTCGGGATTCCCCCGTCGGACATCGCCGCGGAGCTCGCGGGGCGACATGTGATCGACCACAAAACGAAGCAGGAGACGATGGTCTGAGTACAGGATCAACGTGAAACGGAGAGTAAAATGATCGCGTCGAATTTGCACACGCACACGACGTTCTGCGATGGGCAGAATACGCCGGTTGAGCTCGCGGAGGCGGCGTTTGCGCTCGGCTTTCGCTCCCTCGGATTCTCCGGCCACGGCTATGTCTCGTTTGACCGGAGCTGCGGCATGAGTCCGGACGAGTCGCGCGCCTACCGCGCGGCCATAACGGAGCTGAAGGCGCGGTATCGGGGCCGTCTCGACATCTTTTTAGGCCTTGAAAACGACGCGGCGGAGCTCTGTCCGACGGCAGACTACGATTATACGCTCGGCGCGGTACACTATGTCCCTCGCGGCGGCGTCTGGTTTAGCGTCGACGCCGACGCCGCCGGCGTCGGGCAGGCGGTCGAGGAAGCCTTTGGCGGCGACGGCCTCGCCTTTGCCGAGGCCTATTTTGAAACCGTCGCGCGGTTCGCCTCGGAGCGGCGCGCGGACATTCTCGCCCATATCGACCTCGTGCGCCGCCATAACACAGGCGGCGTCAAATATTTTGACGAGGACTGCGCGGCGTACCGGCGCGCGGCGTTGGACGCGCTCGAACAGGCCGTGCGCGCGGGGTACCTGATCGAGGTCAGTACGGCCCCGATCGCAAAGGGAATCTCAAAGGAGCCCTACCCCGCGCTGTTTTTGCTGCGGCGCGCGCAGGAGCTCGGGGCGTCTCTTGTCGTCGGCTCCGACGCGCATACAGCCGCAAACCTCAACTTCCGGTTCGCGGAAACCGAGGCGCTGCTGCGCGAAATTGGTTTTTCAGAACGGTGGGAGCTTACGCCGCGCGGCTTTGAGGCGGTCCCGCTGCAATGTTAGACATATGGAAAGATGGCGCAAAGGAGGCGCACACGATGGATCATATGGTTTTAGGCGCTCAGCTTTACAATCTCAGGCAGTTCACGCAGTCAGAGCGGGATTTGGAGCTCAGCCTGCAAAAGGTCGCGCAGATCGGCTACCGCACGGTGCAAATCTCCGGGATCGGCGGCGGTATCCCGGCCGAACGCGTCCGCGCGCTCTGCGACCGTTACGCGCTGCAAATCACGCTCACGCACACAAGCCCCGACCGCATTTTAAACGAGACCGAGGCCGTGATCCGCGAACATGACGTGATGGGCTGCGATTACATCGGCATCGGGATCATGCCCGACCGCTATCGCTGCGACGCGTGGCTCGACCGCTTCCCCACGGACTTTCTCCCCGCCGCCCGGAGGATCGCCGCCGCGGGCAAGCTGCTGATGTACCACAACCATGAGTTTGAATTTTCAAAAATCAACGGGCGGCGCGTCATCGAATATCTCGCGGAGAGCTTTGCGCCGGACGAGATGGGCTTTACGCTCGACACCTATTGGGTTCAGGCGGGCGGCGGCGACGTCTGCGCGTGGATTTCCGCGCTCGCCGGCCGCATCCCCTGCGTCCATTTAAAAGACATGGACGTGCTCCCGGACCGCACCGTCGTGATGGCGCCGATCATGGAGGGCAACATGAATTTCCCCGCGATCCTAAAGGCGCTCGAAGCCGCGGGCGGCGTAAAATACCTCCTGATCGAGCAGGATTTCTGTCTCGAAAGCCCGTTTGTCTGTCTCGAAAAAAGCTATCGGAACCTCGCGGCGCTCGGCTACAAGTAATTCGCAAAACCCGGAAAGGGTAAAGGAGCAAAGGAGGAAAGGAGCAAAAAGAATGGATTTATCTGTGAAAAAAGTGAAGCTCGGCATTATCGGTTATGGCAACATGGGCTCCGGGCATGTGAAGAACATTCTCGCGGGCATGACGCCGGAGATTGAGCTGGCCGCGATCGCGGACCTTCGCCCCGCCCGCCGGGAAGCCGCGCGCGCCGTTGTCCCGGAATCCGTAAAAATCCTTGAGGCGGGCGACGAACTGATCGAAAGCGGTCTGTGCGACGCCGTCCTGATCGCCGTCCCCCACTATCAGCATCCGGGACTCGCGATCAAGGCGTTTTCCGCGGGACTGCATGTGATGTGTGAAAAACCCGCCGGAGTCTACACAAAACAGGCGCGCGAGATGCTCGCGGCCGCGGCGGCGCATCCGAAGCTCGCGTTCGGCATGATGTTCAACCAGCGCACGAACTGCGTCTATCGGAAGATGAAAGAGCTCGTTGCCGGCGGATCGCTCGGCGCAATCAAACGTGTCAACTGGATCGTTACGGATTGGTATCGCACGCAGAGTTATTACGACTCCGGCGCGTGGCGCGCGACATGGAACGGCGAGGGCGGAGGCGTGCTTTTGAACCAGTGCCCGCACAACCTCGACCTGCTCCAGTGGATTTGCGGGATGCCCAATGCCGTGCGCGCGTTCTGCCATAACGGCAAATGGCATGACATCGAGGTCGAGGACGACGTGACCGCCTATCTTGAATACCCAAACGGCGCGACCGGCGTCTTTATTACGTCCACGGCGGACGCGCCCGGCACGAACCGCTTTGAGGTCACGCTGGAGCGCGGCAAGCTCGTCTGCGAAAACGAAACACTCACGCTCTTTGAGCTCGAGGTAAACGAGCGGGATTTTTGCAGGACCGCCCCCGGCGGCTTCGACAAACCGCCGATGCAGGTGCGGACGGTCGAGACGGACGGCGAAAACCCGCAGCATGTCGGCGTGCTGAACGCTTTTGCGGGCAAGATTTTGCGCGGCGCGGCGCTGATCGCGGACGGCGCGGAGGGGATCAACGGGCTGACGCTGTCAAACGCGATGCACCTGTCAAGCTGGCTCTGCAGGACCTGTGAAATCCCGTTCGATGAGGAACTTTTCCTGAGCGAACTGAACCGCCGCCGGGCCTCGTCGCGCGACAAGTCGGACGCCGCCGAGACGACGTTTGACACGGCAGGGTCGTACTGACGCGGATTAAAGACGGCGGGATGTATTATGGCGGGCGGGGCGGCGCTGCGCTGCGCGGCGCGCTCTCTGCCGCTCTACCACAGCGGATCGACCTTAGGGCAGCGGTTGGATCGCTTTGCGGCGCGCGCCTCAACAAAGCAGCCGCAGAGGCGGCACATTCCGTTGACGAGCTCGCCGCAAGTTTGACAGGCCGCAAGGCGACGCCGGTAGACCTCCGGCGCCGCCTTGATTTCGTCGCTCAGGCGCCCGATGTAGTCATAGACGTTTTGATAATACGCGGCGTCGGAAAGCTCCGAGAGCAGGCACCGCCTGCACTCGCGCGTCTCAAAATCCTCCATTGGCCTCCCCCCTCGCCGCTCGCTCTGTGATAATTTCAACATGTATAGTTTACCAGACTGTACTCGGAGTTGTCACCTTTTATGATGGTTCTCGGTATGCGCGGCTTGCGATGGCGCCGACTGGCGAGCGCGAAGTGCGTGAAAAAGGAGATTTATGACGACAAAACTGATTCTTATCGAAGGTATCCCCGGCTCCGGCAAGACTGCTTTTGCGGGAAAAATCGCGGAACGGTATCGTAAGCTGGGCGTATCCGTAAACTTGTATTTGGAGGGGCAGG
>JAITSR010000353.1 GCA_031287655.1 Clostridiales bacterium | reverse complement strand
TGCCCGCCGGAAACCGCGAAATTTGCCGCGCCTCCCCCATATTCCCGGTTTGCTCCAAAGGCTTCATACTTTTACCCGTTCCCTCATATCTGCATCCGCAAAAAGCGCGAGCAGTCTCTCCGGTCTGATTTTGTGCGCGAACGGCGCCCCGAACGCCCGGAGCAGAATCAACGTGAGCTCGCCCTCTCCGCTCTTTTTGTCTCCGAGCATCAGCGGGATCAACTCCGTAGGCGAACACGGCGCGGCGTCGGAGATTCCGGCGGCGTCGAGCAAATCCGTGATCTGCGTCAACGTCTCCCGCGGCGTGAGACCGAGCAGCAGACCCGCCCGCGCCGCAAGCGCCATGCCGATCGCGACGGCCTCTCCGTGGTTGTACCTCTCAAATTGAAAGTATTTTTCGACCGCGTGTCCAAAGGTGTGTCCGAAATTCAGCATCATGCGGTCCCCCGTGTCGCGCTCGTCGCGCTCGACATAACCCGCCTTGCAGACGCAGCAGAGTTCCACGATCCGCGCGAGCCGGTCCGGTCCGGGCGTCTCGCCGGCCTTTGTTTCCAAAAGCGGCAGGAGTCCGTCGCAGCCGATCGCGGCGTACTTGACGACTTCGGCGAGCCCGGCGTTCAGCTCCCTGCGCGGCAGGCTCGCGAGCAGGCCGGTGTCCGCGATCACAAGCGCCGGTTGGTAAAAGCTCCCGACGAGGTTCTTGCCCTCCGGCAGATTGACCGCGACTTTGCCTCCGACGCTCGAATCCACCTGAGCGAGCAGAGTCGTTGGGATTTGCGCAAACGGGACGCCCCGCATGAACGCGGAGGCCGCAAAGCCCGCAAGGTCTCCGACGACGCCGCCGCCAAACGCGATTACGGGGTCGTTCCGGTGCAGGCCCTGTCGGGCGAACGCGCGCAAAAGCCTTTCAAACGCGTTAAGTGATTTGCTCGCCTCCCCGGCGGGAAGGATCGTCGCGGCAAAGTCGACGCCATGGCCGCGCAGGGCCGCCTCGAGGCGCGCGCCGTGCAAAGACCATACGGTCTCGTCGGAGACGACCGCGGCCTTTTTTGCGGGGCGGCCGCAAAACAGTTCGGGCAGCGCGCGCTCGAGGATTCCGTCGCCGATTTGGATCGGATAGGAGCGGCCGGGCAGACGAATGTTCAGAGTAATCATAGTCTCGTCATCTCCTTCTTGTTCGCGCAGGCCCGGCTCAAAAAATCGTGGAGCGCGTCCGCGTCGCCGGTCTTGAGCGTCTCATGGACGCGGCTCAGGCTCTCGATATAGCTGTGCAGATGCGGCAGGATGTACTCCGCGTTCTTTTGCAAAAGCTCGGTCCAGAGCGCGGCGTCGATGTTCGCAATGCGCGTGCAGTCCCGGAACGCTCCGGCTGTGTGCGCCATCGTCATATCCGCGGGGAACGCGGCGCAGAGCGCGGTCGCGGAGATGTGCATGAGGTCGCTCGTATAGGCGATGATCCGGTCGTGGTCCTCCGGCGAATTGTGGCAAACGCGCCCCGCGCCGACGTGACGGCACAGTTCCTCCACAAGATCGAGGGAGGCTTTTCGGCGGCGCTCAGGGAGGATCAGGATAAAACCCGCTTTGTGAAACAGGTCGGGCGCGGCGTTTACAAAACCGCCGACCTCTTTTCCGGCCATGGGGTGGACGCCGATGTAGTCGACGCGCTCCGGGAGGAGGCTAACGAGCGCGGCCGATATTTCCCGCTTGACGCCGCAGATTTCGACGACGACGGCCCCGTCTTTCAGCTCGGACGCGCAGGCCCGCGCGTTTTTTTGTACGGCGTCCGGCGCCGTGCAAAAAAGGACGAGGTCCGCGCCGCGCGCCGCGTCCCCGAGGGAGACGGCGGCCCTGTCGATCGCGCCTTTGGCGAGTGCCTGTGCGGTCGTGTACGCATCGATGTCATAGCCTGTGAGTGTGCAATTGCGAAAACCGCGGAGCGCGTAGGCAAAGGAGCCGCCGATCAGCCCGAGCCCTATGATGGAGACCGCGAGGCCGCCGCCGGTCGCTTTTTTCGCCGCTCCGGCGCCGCAGACGCCGTTTGCCGCTCGATCTCCGCCGTTCGCCGCCCGATCTCCGTCGTTTTCGACTGTTGTTCCCGTTTGATCCTTCGCGCCGTCCTTTGCGCCCATGCCGCCGCCTCCCGTAATACCGTGTCCCACGCCCGCCGCGTCCGTCCGGCCGCGCCGCGCTCACACTTGCCCGCTTGCTTTATGATAAAAAGAAAGCGGTGAAGTTCTTTTTGAACCTCACCGCTTGTATTTTGCTGTCACTCTGGCTTTTTGGCCTTTTCGCCGGTTTCCCGGTCTTTTTTTGCCTTCCGTCGCCGTCGCCTAAGTCGAAACAAGGTTCATTTTTTTATTCAGTTGTCTGCGGGAACCATAAAAATAGCCTTCAAAAACAATAAAGTTTCCAAAGCTAAATCGGTAACCAAAAAACTGATTCAGTTTTTCCGCAAACAACCGCATAAGCGACATATCAAACCTCAAAAGCTGGTGGACGGAATCGAACCCCCGACCTACTGATTACAAGTCAGTTGCTCTACCTGCTGAGCTACACCAGCATCCCCGAACTTCTCCCGCGGCCCCGACGAAACTGGGGAGAGCCGCAGCGTACCACAGTCCTCAATGAAACAAACAAGCAAAACGACCCGGAAGGGGCTCGAACCCTCGACCTCCAGCGTGACAGGCTGGCATTCTAACCAACTGAACTACCGGGCCAAAATGGGGAACAACGATTCCCCGTGTGGTCAAAGTGACCCATAGGGGACTCGAACCCCTGTTACCGCCGTGAAAGGGCGGTGTCTTAGGCCTCTTGACCAATGGGCCATAGGCGCTCCGCCACGTCACGCCCCCGCAAACTCAAACAGGAGCCGCGCGGCCAACCGCAACAAGAAGCGCACAATCAGCGAATACTATTGTAATCGCAGGGAAAAGTTTTGTCAAGTAATTTTGCAAGATTTTCACACGGGCTGTTTTGGGGCTGTTTTCGGAGGTGCAACGATTCCCCTCCACCGGAGGGGAATCGTTCTCCGCGTCTGACCTGTTACCGCGAGTCGCTCGTGTCGCTCGCAGCATGATTGTTGGTCTGCACTGTGGCCTATGCTCCGGATTTGTACATTTCAACGTACTTTTCATAGGCGCTCTCGGCGGTGACATCGCCCGCGGCGTCCGCGAGCATATCTTCGAACTCGCTAGGCAGCCTTGTCTGTTTAGCAATACCCTCCCTATCAATGCCAATCTCCAAACCTCTTAACGCGTCCTCAATATTGCCGAGTATCGCGCCCTCTGTTCTGCCCTCTGTTCGGCTTTCTATTCTGACTTTTTCTAATACTGACACTGGCGGCGCCTCCTCAATGTATTGATATTTTTTGAAGTAATCATCCAAATGATCTCTCACATCTTTATCTCTGCGTATCACTTTCAGCCTGTCGAGCAGCTGCTGCATAAGTTCCGGTTCGTCCAAGCCTTCCGCTTTGCAGGCAGACCTGAACAGTTCCTCCTTGTCTCCATACATACAAAAGAGCGAAAACACCCTGAGCGCCTTAGGCGCGTCCTCAGGCGCCGCGCCGTGGTGGTCGAGATTTAATTCAACAATTTTCAGTTTTTTGTTATACTCTCCGTATTCCGGGCCGTCGTATTTGATGGAAGCTGAATCTACAAAGCCGTGTCCGTCAGGATTGCGCAGATTGACGAATATCACCGTCGTCGGACGCAGATC
>JAITSR010000186.1 GCA_031287655.1 Clostridiales bacterium | reverse complement strand
TTTCGATCAACGCGGGTTTTGGGATCGGCGCCGCCGGAGTCGGTCGGCGCGACAACTACATGGCGGATCTCAACGAGGTCAAGGCCGCCGTTTCCGAGGTCATGCGGCGCGTTCCGGCCACCGCACCCGCCGCCGCATCCTCCGCCGCGATGTCCCTCCCGCAGGGGGGCGGCGTCAAAGTCGGCGGCCCGGCTCCCAACGCCCCGTTTTTCCGCGTCGAGTTTTTAAAGGACACCGTCTCAAATACGCCGTCCCTATATCATTACAGGGGCGCGTCCTACTTTTCGTCGACCGCGGTACTAAAGGTGACGGATTTGATGGACAAGCTCGGGTTTCGGCCTTCTTCCGCGTGGTACATCTACAAGGGTTCGACGCCCGTCGTCAATTCGCTGCTCTCGCTGCGCTATCTTTTGAGCAAGGAGGAGACCTACGACAACCCGCTCTATCCGCTCGTGGACGAGATCAACGGCATCCGCGTCTACGAGAACCCGTATCAGCTCCCGCTGGGCTTTGTCACAAACAGCGCCGTCCTTTCATGGGACCTGCGGCAGGACGACGTATTTGAGATTCAGAATGACTTTATTCGGAAAAGTACGGGGCTCGGAGCCGAGGCGCGCGACGTGCTGAGGTCCGCTGCGATTCTGCACAAGGAGTCGAGGAACGCGGAGATCACGGAGCAAACGGGGAATACATACCGCTTTCGTGTGCTGAACACCGCGGAGCCCGGCTTCATCAATTTTACGGTCCCGACCGCGCCCGGCGCAGCCTTTACCCCTGCTTCTGACGCCGCCTCTCCCGCCGCAGCCTTTGCCCCTGCTTCTGACGCCGCCCCTCCCGCCGCAGCCGCCTCCGCCCCTCCTGACGCCGCCGCGTCCCGCCGCGCGCCGCCGCTCTACCTCTATATCCGCTCGCGGCAGGTCGATTACGTCTGGTATATCAAGGGCGGCAGTTCCGAGGGCCACAGCGTCAAAAATTACCCCTACATCATCGACACGCAGTATTTCGGCGATGCGGACGAGGTCGAGATCAGCCTGAAATTTGAGGAGAATTTTTCCGGCGAGTTTGAGATATACGGCAGCTTTTTTGATGAAGAAGCCTTTCGCGCGGCCTATGAAAAACTCAGCGCGCAGCCGCTCGTCCTCGATACGTTCACGGACACGGAGCTCTCCGGTACGTTCCGCGCGGCCAAGCCCGGTCTCCTGTTTACGACGATCCCGGACGACCGGGGCTGGAGCGTGCGGCTGGACGGCAAGCCCGTGCCGCCGGACGAGGTCTTGTCTGTCGGGGAGGGTTTTCTCGCGCTGCGCGTCGGCCCCGGCGAGCATCGTGTGACATTCTCCTACATGCCGCCGAACTTCCTTTTTGGTCTCGCCCTCTCGCTGCTCAGCGCCATGCTGACAGTCGCGCTGCCGCCGCTTCGCAGCCGCCGAAGGGCATCGGTAGCCCGGTGGGATACGGATGTTACCCGCAGGTGGCTGGATCACAATTGGGTTCCCTTGCGGGGTGCGTGCGGACTGCGAGCGACTCTATATTGCTTTCTCTGCGGAACCTTGGTATGATATACATACAACCGCATAATTTTGTATACAAGTATAACTTCGCTTTGTGTCGGACCCGAAAATGAAAGGAAGGGAATGGTGGTTTATGGGGAACGCACTCTTTGATCTGAACGGAAAAGTCGCCCTTGTCACGGGGGCCAGCTACGGAATAGGCTTCGCGATAGCTGAGGCTTTGGCCGGGGCGGGCGCGCGCATCGTATTCAATGATTTGAACGGGGAACTTGTTGAAAAAGGACTTGCCGCCTATAAGGGCGCGGGGATCAACGCTGCGGGCTATGTTTGCGACGTAACTGACGAGACTGCCGTTGCGGTCTTTGTGAAGCGAGTTGAGACGGAAGTGGGCGTGATTGACATTTTGGTGAACAACGCGGGAATTATCAAACGCATACCGATGACCGAAATGAGCGCCGCCGACTTCCGGCAGGTTATCGATGTGGATTTGAGCGCGCCGTTTATCATGGCGAAGGCCGTGATCCCCGCGATGATTAAGAAGGGGGGCGGCAAAATCATCAATATATGCTCGCTGATGTCGGAGCTCGGGCGCGAGACGGTCTCAGCCTACGCCGCCGCAAAGGGCGGGCTTAAAATGCTCACAAAAAATATCGCGAGCGAGTATGGGGAATTCAACATACAGTGCAACGGCATCGGACCCGGCTATATCGAAACGCCGCAGACCGCGCCGCTGAGGACGCCCGGGCATCCGTTCAACAAATTCATACTATCCAAAACGCCCGCCGCGCGTTGGGGCACGACGGACGACCTCAAAGGTCCCGCGGTCTTTCTCGCCTCCGACGCCTCAAATTTTGTAAACGGCCACATCTTATATGTGGACGGCGGCATACTCGCCTACCTCGGCAAGCAGCCCTGAAAAGGCCGCATAGAACATCATACCTAACCACCTTTGCCGCTATTTGTGACGGAGCGGAGCGACTCCAAGGAGGGATAAATGGACGGTGGTATCATCATCAGCAATGAAATATACAAAATATTGGAAAATGAGATTTTAAATCTAAAATTGAAGCCCGGGATCTCTCTGAGTGAAAAAGGGCTTCGCGCCAGATTCAACGTCTCCCGCACGCCGATCCGCGGTGTCATGCAGAAATTGGAGACAAAGGGTCTCATCACCATGACTCCGTACATGGGCGCAATAGTGACTTTATTGGATTTTGATATAATCAATCAGATTATTTATCAGCGCGTGGCGGTTGAATCCATGATCCTGCGGGATTTTATGAAGATATGCACGCCCATGCTCATTGAGCGTGTACGGCATCTTGTCCGCAGCTCCCGCGTGCTGATAGAAGACAAATTTGACGCGCGTAAATTTTTCCTGTTGGACAGCAATCTGCATGAGGTGTGGTTTGCCGAAATGAAAAAGCTGTATTTGTGGAACGCTTTTCAAAACGCGCAGAGCAGCTATTCGCGGTTTCGTTTGCTCGATATTGCTGAGATGCATAATTACGAGGAAATCGTCAAAGAGCAGGAAAGGCTGCTCGATATTTTGGTCAAAAAGGACTTTGACGCGGTGGAGCCTTGGTTTATTCAGCATTTGTACGGCGGAATCACGCGCCTTGGGGACCGGGTATATACTGAATTTAAGGATTATTTTTTACACCATACCTGCGAAAAATAGTCGTTGATGTAAGGGGCGGCGTATGCTATGATTTGGTATGCGAAATTTTGAATGGGAAACGGTTGCGCTTGACGAGAGCCGCGGCGCACTCGTGATTAATGACCCGACGCTGTTGCCGTCGCGTGAGGAGCTCCTTTCTCTGACGACGCAGGCGGAAATCCGCGAAGCCATCTATCTATTGAAGGTGCGCGGCGCGCCCGCGATCGGCGTCGCGGCGGCGATCGGGCTTTACCTTGCGGCGCGGGGAATTGCGGCGGAATTGGCCGGCCCGCCGCCGACGTCTTCGGGAGCGGCATCGCCGCCGCCGTCCCTGTCGCCCCGCTCGCCGACGGCGGACGCGGTTTTTTACGCGAAGCTCCGCGCCGCTAAGGACTACTTAAATGCCGCGCGCCCGACAGACGTAAATTTGAGCTGGGCGCTGAACCGCATGGAGCGCGCCGCGCTCGCGCTCGAGGGCGAAGCCCTGCCGCGCGTCGTGGAGGCGCTGCGCCGCGAGTGCATCGCGATCAAGGCCGAGGACGCGTGCGTCTGCGAGGCGATCGGGGCACACGGGCTCCGTCTCCTGCGCCCCGGAATGGGCCTGCTCACGCATTGCAACGCGGGGCGGCTCGCGACGGCCTCTCGC
>JAITSR010000138.1 GCA_031287655.1 Clostridiales bacterium | reverse complement strand
TTTTTGTTCATTTTTCTACCAGTTTTGCTGTCGGGCGTCCGTCTAACGATTATTTTGCTATAATCGGGAGGATAAAACAGGTGCGGCGCGGCGTGACGGCGCGGCCTGTGTCCGCACACTACTTCTTAGGAGGCGTTTCACATGGGACGGAAAGCAGAACGAAAAAAGGAACGGAAGACAGGGACGAGGCGCGGGAGGTTTTTTGCTGCGCTGTTTTTGATTTTTACGATGGTGTTGTCGCTGGCTCAGATTCGGGGCTTTGCGGCGGAAACAGTGGAAAACGCCATTTTCCCCATGGCATACCTGAATCTCAGCCAAGGCTATGGCAGCAATGGCACTTACTCCCATAAAAACGGCTACGCCATGGACAACACCGGCAAGGGCAGCGACGCCGAAGACGTGTTTGCGCCGTTTACCGGCACGATCAAGAAGCTGTACGCAAGTGTCAACGGCGTTTGGTTGGAAAGCGCGAACAAAGTGCGTTGGGCGGACGGCACGATTGACTATATGACAGTCTTGTTCATGCATGACAACGACATTTCCAACTTAAAGGTCGGACAAAAAATTAGCCAAGGACAGGTTTTTTATCAGGAAGGTGTGAAAGCGCCGCCGGAAAGTAAAGTTACGGGTACCCACCTGCATATCGAGTGTGGCAAGGGCAAGTTCAGCGGATCCGGCTGGTACAAAGTCAAGGGGATGGACGATTGGGTTATCAATAACGCCGTCCCGCCCCAGAACGCCCTGTCTGTCTATTCTCAAAAAACGACTGTCGGCAAAACCAAAGGTTATACTTTTAAAACAGTGGACAGCCTGCTTTATTCCGGAACAGATGACCCCGAAGTGAAGGGGGATCATCTAAATTCCTCCAAAACACAGACTGTCAGCGACGGCGTGTATATCATCAGGAACGTTGGAACAGGTAAAGTCCTAAACATCAACACACCGCCCGGCGACGCGAACGGTGCAAAAGCGACGATATGGGGTGCGGACGGCAGCCCGGAACAGCAATTCCGCTTGGAGCACGACGGCGGCGGGAAGTTTTATTTCTATTCGATGAAGTCGAGCGCCGGAAAAGGGCGGATTCTGAACATCTACAAAGATTCCGGCAACGCTGTCGCGGGCGACAGGCTTACACTGTATGACAAGTTGGCGGGCGATCCTCAGAATCATCAGCGGTTCTACGTCGAACCGGTTGAGAACGGGCAATATGTGATTGAGAGCGTGTCGATGGCGGATTGTGTTTTTGCTCCCTCCGGCACGTCGGACAACGCGCAGATCGTGATCGCAAACTATAATAAGAGTGACAAGAACCAGCTGTGGTACTTGGAGAGCGCGGGCGCGACGCCAACGCCAACACCGGTTCCGGAGCCAACACCGACGCCGACACCAAGCCCGGCGGCCACGCCGACGCCTGAATTGCCGACGCCGACACCGCCGGTACAAGAGCCGACGCCGACGCCCGAGCAGCCTTTGGATGCTTCGCCGACGCCATCTCCCGGCGGCGGAATCGCGGAGGGCGAGATTCGACTGGGCGCGGAGGTCACGAGGGTCGGCGTGAAATTTACTTGGTCGCCGAGTAATAACGCGCTGGGCTATCGCATTTACCGGTCGACGAGCGAAGGCGGCGAGGGGCTCTCGATCAGCGATTTTCCGATTACGAGCGGCGGCGAATTTGTTGATGTAAATGTAAATGAATCTACACAGTATTACTACACGATCCGAGCCGTCAAAGCCGAGGCGCGCTTCGACCCGGCGACGCTTGAGCTGATCGGCGAGGACCTCGGCCCCGCGGGCGCGCCGCTCGCCGTGGAAACAGTGGAAATCGTTACCGATCCCGAGAGCGACCGCCGCTTTATCATGATGCGGATCGACGAGACGATGATGAACGTCAACGGCGAGATGACGGAGATCGACCCCGGACGCGGCACGACGCCCGTCGTGATCAACGGGCGCACGATGGTGCCGATCCGCGCGATCGTCGAGACGATGGGCGGGACCGTCGGCTGGGACGACGGTGAAAGCAAGATCACGCTCGCGGCCTATGAGAACGTGATCGAGATGTGGCTCGACAAAAAGGACCTGTTCGTTAATGGTTCACCGGGCGAGATGGACATAGCGCCGACGACGGTCAACGAGCGCACGATGCTCCCGGTCCGGTTCGCCGCGGAAAATCTGGGCTGCGAGATCGAATGGATCGGCAGCTCGCAGCAGATCATCATCGTATACTACGCCTAAAATACAGGCGTAGTATAACGAAACGCAGAATAACGAAAGGTTGACATCATATGAGAAGAAAAATCATCGCACTTTTTGTCGCGCTCTGCGCGGCGCTGGCTCTGCCGTCCGCCGCCTCGCCGCACGCTGCGTACGCCGCGGCGCAGGATATGAAGCAGCTCCGCTTGGGCGAGACGGGCGTGGTTGCGCTCCCGCAGGGGCCGGATCGCAGCTCCGCCTATTTTTCGTTCACTGCGCAGGAGGACGGCTTGTACGAATACCATGTCACGTCGTCGCGCTCGCGCAATGGTACTTACGGAACTGTTAGGTATGATTATGGGTTCTTTTCAAAGAACGGCGCGGTTTTATTCCCTAAAGACGATAATGCTGGCGAGCAAAGTTTGCGCTTTGGCGACGCGAACATCCTGTCGGGCCTCTGGGAAGGGGATTTCGCGACCTATCTGCATAAGGGCGAATATATTTTTGGGTTTAAGGATGTAAGCACAGGGAGCAACCCTTGGGATTTCACGGTCAAAGTCGAAAAAGCCGCGGAGAAACTCAGGCGGGACAAGGAGCCGAACGACACGCGCGAAACCGCGATCCCCGCAACTGGGGACGGCGTGTTCGAGGGGTATTTGGCCGGCTGCCGCGAGGACGGCACGCGCGACTCGAATGATTATTTCGTGTTTGACATCTCGACGACGGGCAAACACGCCGCGGAGATCGAAAGCGATCAGAATACGAGCGTGTCAATTTTTGAGAGCGAAACCGGAAAAAGAATCGGCAGAATGTACGCGGAGAGTACGACGTTTTACGCGAGCGGGCACGGAGAGAAAGGGGAGATTGATTTCCCCGCCGCGGGGCGGTACATTCTGCAAGCATCCGATAATGGGTCGCGTTTTGGTTCTTACAAAATAACGATCGACGGGGCAAAGATCGCGGGCGGCGCAAATGCATCCGCCAACTCCGCCGGGGCGCGCGTCACGCGGCTTGCGGCCGCGCCGACTGCGGTCGGCGTCAAGCTCGACTGGTCGCCCTCCGACGATCCCGGCGGCTACCGCGTGTTTCGCGACGGGATCGCGCTAAACGACAGCCCGATTTACGGCGGCTCCTATGTGGACATTCACGCCGAATCGAATACGACATACGCGTATGCGGTGCAGCCCTTCGGCGCGTCGGCGGCTGCTGTGGACACGGAGTCGGCGGCGCGGACGGAGACCGCCACAGGCGAGATCAGCGGCCTCTTGCCGACGGACGGCACAGAGGGCGAGCGAATGCCGCGCGGCTTTATTCTCATGCAGATCGGCAAGGACACCATGTCCGTCAACGGGAACGTCGTCGAGATCGACCCCGGACGCGGCACGACGCCCGTCGTGATCAACGAGCGCACGATGGCGCCGATCCGCGCGATCATCGAGGCGATGGACGGTTCGGTCGGCTGGGACGAGGGCGCGGCGCGCGTATCCCTCGGCGCGAACGGGCGCAGCGTCGAGATGTGGCTCGAGCAAAACGAGATTCTTGTGGACGGCGCGCCGCAGACGATCGACGTCGCGCCGACGACGGTCAACGACCGCACGATGCTGCCGATCCGCTTCGTCGCGGAAAACGTCGGCTGCGCGATTGAGTGGATCGGCAGCGCCGAAGAAATCGTTATTGTATTCTAAAGCGGGCAAGTGGGAAGCGCGATGGGCGGCTGATGGAGCGCCGCCCGCCGCGGCCCATTACATATCCGCAAAACAAACGAGTGATACGTCGCCGCGTTTGGCCGCTTCCGCGATCAAGCTGTCTGTAAAACCCGATTTCGCAAACAGATAATAATAGTTGGTCTGATAGCGAAACAGTCGGCTTTTCGCATCCAATCCCCGCAGCGTCTCAACGTCGACCGGCGCGTTCGTCCATTTACACTCGCCGAACAGCGCGGTATCGTCGCGGTATGCGAGCAGATCGATTTCCTCTTGCCGTTTGAGCTTCGGATTGCCGCCCCACCAGCGGCCGATTCTGCCGAAGAAAAACGGCAGCTCATCGGCCCTTGCGAGCTTTAGCACATATTGGCGGCACATCTGCTCAAACACAAGTCCCATAAAAGCGTTTAACCGCGGCGCGACCTCGTTGTCATAGACGCCCGCGCCAAGCCCTCCGACGATTGTGGACATACTCGGAAACACGAAGCGATACCAAAAGCGGAACATTTGGTCGGCGAGAAGGTAAATACTGCGCTTGCCGACGGTCTCCGTAACCGGTTTTTCCTTTTTTACAATGCCAAGCGAGATCAGAGAGGCGAGGTATTTTGAGCATTTATTGCTCTCCATACCACAGTGCGTCGCGATTTCATTGAGCCGCGACGCGCCTTTGGCGATCGCCTCAATGATCCCGTTGTACACGGCCGGTTCGCGTAACTCTTGCTTGATTAAGTTCGTCGGTTCCTCGTAGAAATGCCCCTGCGGCGTTAAAAACAGGTTGATGATGTTTTCCCGCACCGTCTGTTTTGCGTTGATCTTCGTCAAATATTCGGGAATACCGCCCGTTACGCCATACAGCACTGCCTTGTCCGTTTTTTCAAATCCGTCCAAAAAGGGCAGCGAGTCAAAAAAGTCGAACGACTCGATTTTGAATTGGGCTGTCCGCCTGCCGTACAGCGGGCTTTTATATCCCAAAACCTGATTTTCCATAAACGACATGGACGATCCGCAAAGGATTAAAAACAGCTTGCTGTCTTTGAGCTTCGCGTCAATTTGCGCCTGCAAAATCGACGAGATTGTGCGGTAATTGCCGGCAAGATACGGGTACTCGTCGATGGCCAAAATAATGCGCTCGTCCTTTGCTTTTTGACAGATATAGTCGAGCGCCTTGTCCCAATCCGCAAAAAACGAGTTACCGACGGATTCCGGCGACGTGAGGGAATACACGTCGCCGCTAAAGCTCGCAAGATTTAC
>JAITSR010000118.1 GCA_031287655.1 Clostridiales bacterium | reverse complement strand
TGTGAATTGTGAATTGACAAACAACAGACCGCATGAAACGGCGCTGCTGCTGGACTTTTACGAGCCGTTCCTGACGGAAAAACAGGCGGAAATCCTCAAGGCTCACTGTGACGAGGACTATTCGCTCTCGGAGATCGCCGAAAATCTGCATATCAGCAGGCAGGCGGTACACGGCGCTCTGCGCAGTGGGACTACGGCGCTCAGGGAATTGGAGGAAAAGCTCGGGCTCGTCCGCGCTTTTTACGATGAATGGCATAAGGCGGAGGCGCTGGAGAACGCGCTCGCGGAGCTCCGCGCCGGGCTCTTGGAGCTGCGGGCTCTGACGTCCCAACAGGGCGGCGCGGTCTTGGCAAAGCTCGACGCGTTGGAAGCGCTTGCGGACAGGATCGGCGGCATACACCGGACGGACGGTTTTCCGAATAAACTTGACTCAATAAGGGAGGAGGAGCGGGATGGCATTGTTTGAGGGTCTGTCCGAACGGCTTTCGGAGACGGTAAACCGTCTGCGGGGCAAGGGCAGGGTCACGGAAAAAGACATCAAGGATATGATGCGGGAAATCCGGATCGCCCTTCTTGAAGCGGACGTAAACTTTAAGGTTGTAAAGGACTTTATCGCAAAGGTTTCCGAGCGCGCGCTCGGGCAGGACGTGCTCGACAGCCTGACGCCGGGCCAGCAGGTGATCAAGGTCGTCCACGAGGGCCTGATCGAGCTGATGGGCGGGGAATCGTCAAAGATTTTGTTTTCCCCGAGGCCGCCGACCGTGATCCTGATCGTCGGCTTAAACGGCGCGGGCAAGACGACGATGTCGGCTAAGCTCGCGGGCCTGCTCCGCAAGCAGGGCAAGACGCCCTTGCTCGTCGCGTGCGACGTCTATCGCCCCGCCGCGGTAAAGCAGCTTCAGGTCGTCGGCGCGCAGATCGACGTTCCGGTCTTTTCGGTCGAGGGCTCGCAGGAACCGGTCGCGATCGCGTCGGCGGCGCTGCGGCACGCCGCGGAGCATCAGCAGGACCTTGTGATCATCGACACCGCGGGGCGGCTGCACGTCAACGAAGAACTGATGGACGAGCTCGTAAACATCAAGACCGCGGTCAAGCCGCATGAAATCCTGCTCGTCGTCGACGCGATGACCGGGCAGGACGCCGTGAACGTCGCGGAAACCTTCAACGAAAAGCTCGGTATCGACGGCATAGTGCTCACAAAGCTCGACGGCGATACGCGGGGCGGGGCGGCGCTCTCGGTCCGCGCGGTGACGGGCAAGCCCATAAAGCTCGTCGGCGTCGGCGAAAAGCTCGGCGAGATCGAGCAGTTCCACCCGGACCGCATGGCGTCCCGTATCTTGGGCATGGGCGACGTCCTGAGCCTGATCGAAAAGGCGCAGGAGAGTTTTGATGAAAAAAAGGCGATCGAGCTTGAAAAAAAGATGCGGTCGCAGCAGTTTACATTTACGGACTATCTCGATCAAATGCAGCAGATCAAGAAGATGGGGCCGATCAGTCAGGTGATCGGCATGATCCCGGGGCTCAACACAAAGGCGCTGCAAGGCTTTGACGAGGGCGAGGGGGAAAAAAAGCTCGCGCGGATCGAGGCGATGATCAATTCGATGACAAAGAAGGAGCGGGACGACCCCGGCATCATCAACGGCAGCCGCAAAAAGCGGATCGCCTCGGGCAGCGGGACGTCCGTGCAGGAGGTGAACCGCCTGCTCCGGGATTTTGAAAACATCAAGCGCATGTTCAAGATGATGACGGACAGCGGCGGAAAGTTCGGCTCCAAGAAAATGAAAAACATGAAACTGCCTTTTTAAGGGCATCAATCACAAAATTTCAGGGAGGGTATTACAGTATGGCGGTCAAGATCAGATTAAAGAGGATTGGCGCGAAGAAGAACCCGTTTTACAGGATTGTCGTCGCGGACGCACGGTTTCCGAGGGACGGGCGCTTTATTGAGCAGCTCGGGACATACGACCCGATGACAAACCCCGCGAAGGTCACGGTCGACGCGGAGAAGGCGCGGCAGTGGATCAGGAACGGCGCGCAGCCGACGGATACGGTGCGCGCGCTGTTAAAAAAGTATGACGCGATTCCGAACGCGAACGCGGGCGCCGCCGCGGGCGAGAGCGCCGCGGCCCCGGCCCGGTCCGCAGACCCGGCCCCTGCGCGCGCCGAGGCCGAGGCCCCGGCCGCGGACGCGGCAAATGAGGCAAATGAGGCCGCCGCGCCGACGGACGAACCTTCGGAGCTGAGCGGAGAGGATACGTCGTCGGCGGCGGCTGACGCCGCGGAGGAAGCCGCGCCGGCCCAGACCGATTCCGATTCGGAATCGGAAAAGGAGTAGATTCATGAAGGATTTACTTTTATTTATCGCAAAGAGCCTTGTGAACGACCCCAACGCTGTCAGCGTCACGGAGGTCCGGTCGGACACGGAGCGCTCGGTGGTTTTGGAGCTGCACGTCGCGCGGGAAGACATGGGTAAGGTGATTGGGCGGCAGGGCAAAATCGCGCGCACGATCCGCACGATTTTAAAGGCCGCCGCGGTCAAGGAGAACATGCGCGTCTCCGTTGAGATTATGCAATGAACGCGGCGGACCCGCGGGAGCTGATCCGCGTCGGGCTGATTACGCGCGCGCACGGCGTGCGCGGCGAGGTTGTGATAAAACCGCTGACGGACGACCCCGAACGGTTCCGGTCTTTGCGGGATGTTTATTTGGAAGCGGGCGGCGGGGCTTGCGGCGGCAAGCCCGAATGGAGCGCGGGCATACGGCCTGCGCGGCTTGAAACCGCCCGTACCCATCGCGGTTCCGTTATTGCCCGGATTTCGGGCTGCGACGACGCCGACGCGGCAAACGCCCTGCGCGGTTCCTATATATCCATTACAAAAGAGCAGCTGGTCCCGCTACGGGAGGGTAGCTTTTTCGACTTTGACCTCGTCGGCTGCGCGGTGTATGAGGTGGAAGGTCTCCATCTCGGGACGCTGACGGACGTGCTCGAAACGGGCAGCAACGACGTGTATGTCGTGCGGCCGCCGGAGGGCAACGCGGGCGGTCTCGCGGCGGGCGGAGCTTTCGGCGTCCCCGGCGGATCAAAAGGCCCCCGTGGCGGCGGGGCGGGGCGGGAGCTTTTAATCCCCGCGTTAAAATCCGTCGTAAAGGAAGTCCGCATTTCGGAAAAAAGGATTGTCGTGGACTGGGACCGGGCTTTGGAAGGCGGCGGCGAGAATTGATGCGATTTGACGTTTTGACGATATTCCCGGAGATGTTCCCGCCTGTGCTCGGCGAGAGCGTGATCGGGCGCGCGATCAAAAGCGGGGTCATCGAGCTGAACCTCATAGACATCCGGCGTTTTTCTAAAGACAGACATCAAAAAACCGACGACTACCCATACGGCGGCGGGAGCGGCATGGTGATGACGCCGCAGCCGCTTTACGACGCGTGGCGCTCGGTTGCGATGTCAAGCGATCAAGAAGCCGAAAAAAACGGCGCGGCCGGAAGCGATACGGCGGCCAACGGCGAAAAAGCGCTCGGCGGCGCCGAAGCGGTCGACGGCGGCGGAGCCGCAAATAGCGCACACAGCGGCAGCGGCAGCGGCGCGCGCGCGCGGACGATTTATCTGAGTCCGCAGGGTCGGCCGCTGACGCAAAAAAAAGCGCTGGAGCTCGCGTGCGAGCCGCGCTTGATTTTATTGTGCGGGCATTATGAAGGGGTCGACGAGCGGATTTTGGAGTTGATCGTCGACGAGGAAATCGCGATCGGGGACTATGTGCTAACAGGCGGCGAGCTGCCCGCGATGGTGCTGATCGACTGCGTCTCGCGCCTTGTTCCGGGCGTTTTGTCCTCCGAGGAGGCCTACACGGGCGAATCCCATTTTGACGGTCTTTTGGAATATCCGCAGTACACGCGGCCGCCCTGCTTTATGGGAAAAGCCGTCCCGGAGGTCTTGCTCGCGGGCCATCACGCGCATATCGAGGCTTGGCGGCGCGGGCAGTCGCTTGCGCGCACGCTTGATAAGCGCCCGGACCTTCTGGCCGCGGAGCTGCGGCGGCTGCCGCTCGAACGCGCGGACAATGTGCGGGACTTGGGCGGCCACAGCGCGGCGGGCGGGCTTGTGACGCGCTGGCGCACGTTTTTGCGCGCGGATCAGCTCGGCCGTCTGTCGGATGCGGACAAGCGGGCGCTGCTCGCGCTCGGACTCACGACGGTGCTCGACCTTCGGAGCCCGACGGAGGCTCTCCGCGCGCCGGAGCCCTTTACGGAGGCGGACGGCGTCGCCTGTTACCCGCTGCCTTTTGCATCCGAGGCGGCGATCGACGAATTTATGACGAGCGGCGCGGAATTTCGCGAGCTCTATGTGCTGCTTGCCGAAAAGGGCCGCCGCAAGATCGCAAAGGCGTTCCGCCTTATGGCGCGATGCGGGGGTCTTTGCCTGTTTCACTGCCACGCGGGAAAGGACAGGACCGGCATCCTCGCCGCGCTTTTGCTGCTGCTCGTCGGCGTCGGCAGGGAGGATGTGATCGCGGATTACGAGGTGTCCGGTACATATTACCGGCGCGCCGCGAGGGGCGAGCTCCGGCCCGACGACACGGAGGAGCTGGTTGAGCAATATACGAGTTCCCACGCGTCCACGATCCGATATTTTATACGGTACATCGACGCAAAATACGGCGGCGCGGCCGGGTATCTGCGCGCGGCGGGTCTTGCGGACGAGGACGCGCGGGCGATCCGCGAAAAGTTCCTCGCGCCGCCGCGCATAAATATGACCATTAACGATCCCGACGCCCTGCGCAGGCAAAAGCCATACGTGGTTTAAGGGTAACATTTACCGCTGGTCAGTTATATTTAAGGAGCCAAAATCCGATGAAAAAGAGTGAAGAACCGCATGATTTTGTCCACCTCCATGTTCACACGGAGTACAGCCTGCTTGACGGGGCCTGCCGCATCCGGGACCTCGTCGCGCGCGCGGCCTCGCTTGGCATGAAGTCGCTCGCGATCACGGACCACGGCGTGATGTTCGGTGTGATCGACTTTTATAAAGAGGCAAAAAAGCAGGGGATCAAGCCGATCATCGGCTGCGAGGTCTACATGGCCGCGCGCGGGCGCTTCGACAAGGTTTCCGGCCCGGACACGAAGTCGTCCCATCTGATTTTGCTCGCCAAAAACAACGAAGGCTACCAAAACCTGATGAAGCTCGTGTCCGCGGGTTTTACGGAAGGTTATTACTACCGGCCGCGGATCGACTTTGAGCTGCTCGAAAAGCACAGCGAGGGGCTTATCGCCCTCTCCGCGTGTCTCTCCGGCGATATTCCGGCGGCGCTCGCGGCGGGCAACGCGGAGCTCGCGTCTCGTCTCACGCTAAAATACAAGGGCATTTTCGGCGCGGATTTTTATTTGGAGCTCCAAGACGCGGGCATCGCGGAGCAGAAGCCGATCAACAGCGGCCTGATCCGGCTCGCGCAAAAACACGACGTCCCGCTCGTCGTTACAAACGACGTCCACTACTTGGAGCGCGGGGACGCGAAGGCGCAGGACGTGCTGATGTGCATCCAGACCGGAAAATCCGTCAGCGACGAGGGCAGGATGCAGATGGACACGGATGAACTGTATCTGAAATCCGCGGACGAAATGTCCGAGCGGTTTCCCGGCTTTGCGGAGGCTTTTGCGAACACGGTCCGCATCGCGGAGGCCTGTAACGTCGAGTTTGAGTTCGGTGTGACGCGGCTCCCCAAGTTCGGCTTGCCGGAGGGCGTGGGCGGCGACGCGTACGCCTATCTGAGGGCGCTCTGCATGGCGGGCTTAAAAGAGCGGTATGCGAAAGCCGAGACCGAAAAAATCCCGCCGGAGGCGCTCGCGCGAATGGATTACGAGCTCTCCGTGATCCGCGAAATGGGCTATGAGGACTATTTTTTGATCGTCTGGGATTTTATCCGCTACGCGCGCGAGCGCGGTATCCCGGTCGGCCCGGGCAGGGGTTCCGCGGCGGGCAGCATCGTCTCCTACTCCCTCGGGATCACGAACATCGACCCGCTCCGCTACAACCTGCTGTTTGAGCGCTTTTTGAACCCGGAGCGCGTCACAATGCCGGATATTGACATTGACTTCTGCTACGAGCGGCGGCAGGAGGTGATCGACTATGTGATCCAAAAGTACGGCGCGGACCACGTCGCGCAGATCATCACTTTTGGCACAATGGCCGCCCGCGCCGTGATCCGGGACGTCGGGCGCGCGCTCGACATTCCCTACGGCGACGTCGACCGGGTCGCGAAGATGATCCCGTTCCAGATCGGCGTGACAATCGACAAGGCGCTCGAACTCAACGCGGAGCTCGCGGCCCTCTATCGGGAGAACCCCGTCTACAAAGAGCTGATCGACATGGCCAAAAAGCTCGAGGGGATGCCGCGCCACGCGTCGACGCACGCGGCGGGCGTTTTGATCAC
>JAITSR010000024.1 GCA_031287655.1 Clostridiales bacterium | reverse complement strand
GGCGCATATTTTATCGAGTCGGACTTCTGTGTCATAGCCGCCGAGCCGCTCGTATTCTTCCATAAGGCGGCCATATCGGGCAAGAGCGGCGGGGTCCGCGCCGCCCTCGATTTTTTTCATCGCGTTAAAAATATCGGTTGTTTCCGTAAACGACGAACGCAAAATATCCTCCGCCGTGTCGTTTTCCCCGAACGCGGGAATTTGCGCGAGCATCTCAATCTTTTTTCCCGACGCTTTTGAGACGCTTCCGCTCTCGTACCGTTCTTTCCCTGTTATCACTTTGAACAGAGTCGTTTTTCCCGATCCGTTTTTGCCCAGCAAACCGACCTTCTCACCGCTGTAAACCTCTAACGAAATGCCTTTGAGTACATGATTTGAACCATAATATTGATGGATTCCATTCAATGCAATATCAATCATAATAATTTTCGCTATACTCTCCGCTTATTTTTTACTGAAAATCACACACATCGTCCGTGAATCACCGGTATACGGCTTCCCCGTCACATCGCCATACAAGCCTTCCTCCGCGAAACCTATAGGCAAGACTTCACTTTGCAGCGACTGCCTCGTAAAGCATGTGTCCCATACGTTGTAACAGCGCGCACTCACATCTTCGATCACGACATAGCGGCTTGCCGCGGCCGTCTTGTCGTAAAAATATTCCGCCTTCAGGCAGATATGCGGCTTCGCGCTCCAAAACCCGCCGTTTTCACAGACGAACCAAGAGGCGCTTTCGCCGCGCCCGGCATATTGCTCCGGTGTGAAAACGTCGAAAAGGAATAACCCGCCGGGCTTCAACGCGCGGTACACACGCCGCAGCAGCGCTTCCCGTTCCTCCGGGATAAGCGCCCCATAGTCGCAGTAAATCAACGTCACAATGTCAAAAGCGTTCGCGAAATCCAGCGTGAGATAGTCTCGCAGGAGGTATTCGCTCTTTGGGTCCCGCTCCTTCGCGTAGGCAATGGAACGTTCTGAGAAATCCATTCCCGTGACACGAAGACCGCGCTCCGCGAACCGTTTCGCATACAGGCCGGGTCCGCAGCCGATGTCCAGCAAACGCGCGCCTTGGGGCAACGGCAGCGTCAAAATCCAATCCGCCGACCGGTCCATAAATTCCGGCTTGCGGCTTGCGGCGTCTGTATTTGGATCCAAATGCGCCTCGAGCATTTGCGCGGATATATGCCGGTCTGTCCACAATTTTTCACTCGTCCGCTCGTAGAGAGCCGGACGCTTCAAATACGCGCACAATTTATTGTACATAATATCGCCGACAAACATGACAAACTCCACATCCTTTCACGGTCTTTCCGCTTCAATTGTACACCGGTGGGGGTAGGGGGTCAACGACGTCTCCGACGTTGCGCGCTCCTCGGAGGGCGCCTTATGGTGATTCAGCAACCTTCGGGTAACATCGGTATCCCACTGGGATACCGATGCCCTCCGATTCATCCCTCCTTACGCCGAACTGCTGGGCGCGAGGACGATCCCGATGGGACCGGGAAATACCGACAAACAGATCAAAATGATGATCGACTTAAAATCCACCGTGCTGTGCGCGACGTCATCTTACGCGCTCCTGTTGGCTGAAGAAATTGAAATTGAAAAGCGCGGTTTACGCGTTCGCGGCGGCGTTGACAAGCGGGGGGCGTCCGTGCTAGAATAGGCGGGTAGCCGCACGGTAAAGGCTTTTAAGTTCATGCCCGCAACGGGGTCCCGTTTGGTGTGACGCCTTTTGAACCGGCGAGACTGGGGAGAGGAAGGTGCGATTTGTACGCAATTATTGAAACAGGTGGAAAGCAATACCGCGTCACGGAAGGCGACGTCGTATTTCTGGAACGGCTGGATGGAGGGCCCGGAGCGGATGTCCGCTTTGATCGGGTGCTCGCTTGCTCGAACGAGGGCGAGATGGATTTTGGCAGCCCGTATCTGGACGACGTGAGCGTTGACGCGAAGATCGTCGGGCACGGAAAAGACAAGAAGATTGTCATATTTAAGTACAAGGCGAAAAAAGGCTATCGGAAAAAGCAGGGCCACCGGCAGCCATACACAAAGGTCCGGATCGAAAGTATCAACGCGTCGGCAAGCGTCGTGAGCGCGGCAAAAGGCACGGGCGCGAATTTAGACGCGGACACGGACAAGACGTATGCGGCGGAAGCCGTAGAAGCGGTGGTTGAAGCGACGGAGGCCGCAGAGGCGGCGCCTGACGCGACTGAGACCGCAGAGACGGCGCTTGACGCGGCGGAAGCCGCAGTTGCTGAGGAGTCCGCGGACGCGGAGAAAGACGCGGACGGCGACGCCGAGTAATCATGGTGCGTGTGACGATTTTCAGGGCTCCGCGGGAACGCGGCGGCAGCGTCGGCGACGGGGAGCTTAGGGGCAGGATTCGCGGGATTCGCGTCGAGGGGCATGCGCTCTTTTCCACGGACGGCGACGACATCGTCTGCGCCGCGGCTTCGGCGACGATCTACACGGCGGCCGGGGCGCTGATTGAGTTATGCAACGCGCCGGAAAGCTGCGCGACGGAGCGCGAGGGTTTTTTTGAGCTCACCGCGCCGGAGTTTTTGGACACATCACCGGAGTTTTCAGGCTCGTCGAATGAGTCGGCGCGTCGCACGGCGGCTGTGATTTTAGAGACGGCCCGGATCGGCTACCGGCAGATTGCCGATTCCTATCCAAAGCATCTGCGGGTCGTCGAGACGGAGACGGAATCAGAAACAAAGACGCGGCCAATGGCAAAATCGAGCGCCGTGCCGAAAAAAGGAGGAAAATTGTGATGTTGAAAGTCAATTTGCAATTGTTCGCCCATAAAAAGGGCATGGGCAGTTCGCGCAACGGGCGTGACAGCCATTCCCAGCGCCTTGGACTCAAGCGCGCGGACGGTCAGTTCGTGCTCGCCGGGAACGTTCTCGTCCGGCAGCGCGGCACAAAGATTTGCCCCGGTCGGAACGTGGGCCGCGGCAATGACGATACACTGTTCGCGCTGATTGACGGGAAAGTCAAGTTTGAGCGGCTCGGCAAGGACAAAAAGCAGGTGTGTATCGAAGCCGTCGGCTGACCGCCCGGCTGATCGAAATCAGCGATAACGCGCAAGTTATTTTTGAACAGTTCCCAAGTCCCGGCCGACGCCGGGATATTTTTTTCTAAGCAGTTTCGCGGCTACGCCGCGAAAACGAGCCATCACAAGGGGTCCGAGTTTCCGAATAAACATTTTTAAAGAAGGAGTGTGAGGCGCCGCGATATGTTTATTGACAGCGCGAAAATATATGTGAAGGCGGGCGACGGCGGAAACGGCTGCGTCTCGTTCCGCAGGGAAAAATATATCCCCGCGGGCGGGCCGGACGGCGGCGACGGCGGGTCGGGGGGCGCGGTGGCGCTGCTCGGCGACGGCGGGATGCACACGCTTTCCGACTTTCGCTACAAAACGAAATACCGCGCGGAGAACGGCGCGCCCGGCACGGCCTCAAACTGCACGGGCAAGTCCGGCGAGGACCTTGTGATCAAAGTGCCGCTCGGCACCTCCGTGTTCGACGAAAAAACAGGCAGGCTCGTCGCGGACATCACGCGCGACGGGCAGCGTACCGTGATTGCGCGGGGCGGCAAGGGCGGCGCGGGCAATCAGCATTTTGCGACGCCGACGCGCCAGATTCCGAATTTTGCGAAATCCGGGACCGAGGGCGAGGAGCTCGTTGTGAACGTCGAGTTAAAGGTGCTCGCGGACGTCGGCCTTGTCGGCTTCCCGAACGTCGGCAAGTCGACGCTGCTCTCGATCGTCTCCTCCGCGCGGCCAAAGATCGCGGATTACCACTTTACGACGCTGGCCCCGAACCTCGGCGTCGTTGACGTCGGGGAGCCGGGCGGCGGCGCGAGCTTTGTGATGGCGGACATCCCCGGGCTGATTGAGGGCGCGCATGAGGGCGTCGGGCTCGGCGACGCGTTTTTAAAGCACATAGAGCGGACGCGTCTGCTCCTGCACGTCATTGACGTCGCGGGTACGGAGGGACGCGACCCGGTCGCGGACTTTCACGCGATCAACCATGAATTGCGGAGCTTTCGCGTCGACCTGTCCGGAAAGCCGCAGATCGTGGTCGCGAACAAGTCGGACGCGCTGCCGCAGGGCGAGACGGGGCAGGCGATGTCAGAAGCGCTCCGGCGCGAGGCGGAGCGGGCGGGCTATCCGATGATCCAGATTTCAGCCGCAACGGGGCAGGGCGTGCGCGGATTGATCTCGGCGGTCTGGGAGCGCCTGTGTCGCCTGCGCACAGAGGAAGCGGAGCGCGCCCCAGAGAGCGTTTCCACAGGCGCTTTTATAGGCGCCCCCATGCGCGCAGCCGCCGCCGATGGCGCAGCCGCCTCGGACCCCGAATACGCGCAGATAAGCGCAGCCACCGGTGGCAGTGCCGCCAATGCCGCCGCCCCGGCTCCCGCTTCGCGGTCCGCGCTGTATACGTCCGCGCCGACGGCCCCGCGCTTTGAGCTCGCGGTCGAGGACGGCGTCTTTATCCTGACCGGACGATGGATCAAAAAAATCGCTTCGGACGTCAATTTCGGCGACCACGAATCCCTGCAATACTTCCAGACGCTCTTAAAACGGTATGGCATCATAGAAGCTTTGGAGCAGCGCGGCGTACAGGAGGGCGACACCGTGCGGATATACGACGTCGAGTTCGACTATCTCAAATGAACTCGTGGAAAAACTTGACTTTTTGCGCACTAAAGCTATACTTGAATCAAACTCACCCGCTAACTCCGGTTCGTTTCGGTTTGCGACGGAGCGGAGCGGTTCAGACGGAGTATTATGATGATGGAACAGCGGCAAGCGCAAAGGCTGGAACCGGAGCGGGCAAAAACGCAGCGTCAGGTGCGGCGTCAGGCGCAGCGTCAGGTGCGGCAGCTCATCGAAAAGCGGCAGGGTCCGGCGCGGGAGCGCGAGCGGCCTGAGCCGGGGCAGGGGCGGCAGGAGTTGCCTCGGGAGCGGCGCATGCCGCCGGATGTGACGCGGCGGCCCATGCCAACGGAAGCGGCGCGGCGGCGTATGCCGACGGACGCGGCGCGGCAGAGGCTTGCGCGGGAGCCTGTACGCAGACCTCCGCGGGAGCCGGAGCCGCGATTCGCGCGGGAACCGGCGCGCAGGCCGTTTCGGGAGCCGGAGCAGGGACCGCTGCGGGAATCGGGACGCGGGCGGGATCGCGGACGGTTGGAACCGCCGCCCGGACGGGTGGTACGAGAACCGGGTCGGGTAGTGCGGGAGCCCGGGCGGGAGCCGGGACGGGTAGTGCGAGAATCGAGACGGGAACCGGGTCGGGTGGTACGGGAACCGGGACGGGAGTCGGCGCGGGGGCGATTCGAGTTCCCTCCGGAACGCGGGCGGGAACAGGGACGAGGGCGGCTTAGCTTGCCCCGCGAACGCGCGCGGCAGGACAAGCCTTCGGAACGCGTGCGTCTGGGGCAGTCTTCGGAACGGGAGCGGCCCAACTTACCTCCGGAGCGGGAACGGCAGCTTGAGCAGCTGGAGGCGCGGCGGCTGAGACTTTCTTTGGAACGGCAGGAGCTTTCTTCGGAGCGGCAGGACCGATCGCGGGAGCAGCCGGAATTGCCCCGGGGACGGGAGCGGCAGGAGCTTTTGCAGGAGCGTCTCACATTGCCGGAAGCGCTTCGCGGGCCGATGCCGGAGGCGTTTCGTTTGCCCGCGCCGGAACACCTCGAACCGACACGGGAACGCCGCGAGCCGGAGCGGGAGCGCCGGTTTGAGTTGCCCGAGGAACGACGACAGGCGTGGCAGGAAAAGGCTGCGCGGGAACGACAGAAAAGGAGTGAAAGAGAAATGCGGCAAAATCCGCCCGGAAAACAGACCGGCGCGACGCTTGCGCTTTTTTGCACGCTCGCGCTTCTCGCGGCGGGCGCCTGCGCCGCGGTTCTTTGGGTCGTCCGGGACATTCGTTTGAGTCTGGAAGAAGGCCTTGTCAACGGGTTGATGACAAAACTCACGCTTGTGAGCGTCACGGTCGGCGCGAGTTTTGGGGTGTTTTTACTCTGCGGCGCAATCCTCCTGTTCCGCGCCAGCCGCGCGGCCGATACGGCACACATAAACCCCATGCGGGAGACGAACGCATCACAGCTGATCGCGAGCGAAACATTGGCGTTTGTGGACAAAATGATGCTGCCCGTATCCACGGACATCACGGCGCCGACGGACGCCGCGGCGACCTCAGCGGCTATGGATACCGCAAGCGCCGCAGGCCCCGCAAACACCGCAGTTCTCGCAAACGCCGTAGGTGTCGCAGATGCCGCGGCCGCGATAAAATCCGCAGCGCCCATCGATACCGCATCAGAAGCCGCCGCGGGTACCGCAGCCGCCGCGGCAGACATGGAGGCCGCGGCCGCGGCATCGTCACACGCCACGAATATTGAGGCGCTCACCCCGCTGCGCGCGCTGCTGGAAGGCGGCGGCAAATCCGCGCGCCGCCTCGACGGACAGGCGGACGAACTCGAACGGCTGTCAAAGGGGCTTCTGGCCGACGCCGAGCGGGCAGTTGAGGCGGCGCGGCGGGCGGGCGGCGATTTTGCGCGGACGGAGCGCGAGGCCGCCGCGTTCACCGGGGACTTTTTGCAAAAGCGCGCCGTCGTGTTTGACTTCCGGGAGTGGGCGCAGGAAACGCGGGAGCGCTTGGGCGGCCTGCGCGGCGCGGCGGCTGAGATGCGCCGGAGCGTCGCGGCGGGAATCGAGGAGCTCGCAGAGCTTGCGGAGCGCGCGGACGCGGCGGTACAGCCAAAGCCGCCGATTCGGGCGGAGGGCATTGCAGACGCGGTCTTACACGTCGCCGCGCGGGCAAACCGCCTGTCGCTGGATGCTGCGATCGAGGCCGCGCGCGCCGGGGAGGCCGGCCGTGGCTTTGCGGCAATCGCGGACGAAATCAGGAAGCTCGCGGAGGATTCTTCGAGCGCCGTTGAGGAGGTCCGCGCGTTTACGGAACGAAACATCGCGGCAAACAGTGCGGCAAACGCGGCCAACGCCGCCGCGGACGCCGCGTTTTTGACGGGCGCGGACGCTTCCGCTTCTATAGGTTCCGCTTCCGCTTCTACGGCGTCCGCCTCCGATCCCACGGCAACCGCCGCATCCGCCGTACCCACCGCGTTTGCCGCGTTTGCCGCCCGCGCGCAGGACGTGCTCGGCGCGCTCGCGGATCGGGTGGCCGCGGACTATGTCGGCATCGCGCGGGTCGGCGAGCGCTATGACGACGGCGAAGCCGAGTCATTTGCGCAGCTGTATGCGGAGCTGCAAGAAAAGCTCGAACAGATCTCCGCGGATTCCGCGTCGGCAAAGACTGCGCTCGCCGACGCGGAGGAAGCCGCGCTCTCCGGCGCGGAGGCCGCGCGCGGCATAACGACCATGAGCGGGGAGCTCGCGCGGGAGGCCGCACAGGCCGCGCGATCGACGGAATCCGCGCGCGAGGGTCTCGACGCCTTTTTAGACGGCCTTGCGACCGTTCAGAAACGAGGTGCATGAACCGATGATTCGACTGGAAAATGTGACAAAGAGCTACCAAAAGGGTGTGAACGCGGTCGACAGGCTGTCGCTCCTCGTCCCGCCGGGCAAGATCGTCGGCTTTTTGGGACCGAACGGCGCGGGCAAGACGACGACAATCAAGATGATCACGGGCATTTTGGAGCCGGACGAGGGTCAAATCGAGGTCGGGGGCCATGACATTGTGAAGGACGCGCTCGCCGCAAAGCGCGGGTTCGGCTACGTCCCCGACAACCCGGATGTCTTTTTGCGCTTAAAAGGCGTGGAATATCTTGATTTTATCGCCGCGATCTACCACGTTCCCGAGGCGGAAAAAAAAGAACGGATTCTGGACCTCGCGGGGAAGCTGGAAATCCTCGACGCGCTCTCGAACAAAATCCAGTCCTATTCCCACGGGATGCGTCAAAAACTCGTCCTGATCGCGTCGCTCCTGCACAGGCCCGCGGTGTGGATACTCGACGAGCCGCTGACCGGACTTGACCCCAAATCCTCTTTTTTGCTCAAAGAGATGATGCGCTCCCACGCCGACGCGGGCGGCACGATCTTCTTTTCGACCCATGTGCTCGACGTTGCGGAAAAAATCTGCGACGTCGTCGCGGTCATCCAGAAGGGTCGGCTCCTGTTTTACGGGGAGCTCGAACAGCTGCGGCAAAAAGCCAGAGAGCGCGGCGCAAAAGACGGTGCGAACGGCGGAGCGGGAACTGCCGCCGCCGCGGAGGACAGCTCTTTGGAACGGATATTCCTCGAGATGACTGAGGAACTGTAGAAGGAATGGGCATAAGGAGGTTCCCTGTGAACGGCCAATGGTTGGAATCCGTCCGCAATATTGCGGCGCTCACGCTCGTACTCTTAAAAACGAACCTGTTTTCCTTTGGGGACATGGTATCCGGCGGCAGGCCCGCGGGTTCAAAGACAAAGCGGGACAAAAAACGCGGGAACCGCGCGAACCGCGGCGATCAGGCGAGCTCCGGGGATCAGGCAAACCACGGCGATCAGCCGAGCCGCGTGGATCAGGCGAATCGCGACCGGACCCTTTCGCGCGGACACATCGTGTTTCTGATCATCCTCCCGCTCTGCCTTTTGCCCGCGACCGCGAGCATCTGCCTGATCGCGTGGCAGTTCATCGGAGCGGCAAAGGCGCAGGGGCTCGAGCATATTCTGATCGGCCTCTACCTTTCGGCGATCGCGCTCGCGACGATGGCGCTCGGGCTCTACCATGTGATGAACATCTTCTACCTCGCGAACTACACCGAGAGATTGCTGCCCCTGCCGCTCCGCCCGCACGAAATCCTGATCGCGCGTTTTTTGACCGTGCTCGCCTATGAGCTGGTCGCGCAGTTCTTTTTGCTCGCGCCCGCGCTCGTGGTCTATGGGATTCGCTCCGGCACGCCGCTCTTTTGGGTTTATGCGATCATTTTTTACATTCTGTTCCCGCTCGCCCCGCTCGTGCTCTCGTCGCTGCTCGCGCTTTTGATCAAGCCGGTGATCGATCGAATCCGCAACTCCGACACGGT
>JAITSR010000396.1 GCA_031287655.1 Clostridiales bacterium | reverse complement strand
CAAAACGTCGATATGCTCGCGCCCGACGCCAAAGAGCCACGAGGCCTCGATGACCTCGAGCCCCTTGTTCATCATCGTCGCGGAGTCGATGCTGATCTTCTTCCCCATGTTCCATACGGGATGCGCGGCCGCCTGCTCCGGTGTGATCCCGGCAAGCTCCGCGACGGGGCGGTCGCGGAACGGCCCGCCTGAAGCCGTCAGGACGAGCCTTCGCACATCGCCGCGCGCGCTCCCGGCAAGGCATTGGAAGATCGCGCAGTGCTCACTGTCGACCGGGATCAAGTCGACGCCCCGCTCCTTCGCGCCGCTTGTCACGAGCCGCCCGGCCATCACGAGCGACTCCTTGTTCGCGAGCGCGACGCGCTTTTTTGCCCGGATCGCCGCGAGCACCGCGGGCAGACCCGCCGCCCCGGACACCGCCGCGACCGTCGTTTCGGCGTCCGTCCCGGCTGCGGCCTTGCGCAGCCCCGCATCTCCGTACCCCACCTCGATCGTCCGGCCGTCGAGCGCGCGCAAAAGTCCCGCGTCCGAATTGAGCCGCGCGTGGAGCCGGTCCGCCGCCGGGGCAAACGCGACGGAAACGAACTCCGGCAAAAATTCCCGCGTCTGCGTAAACAGCAAATCGACATTCTCGCCCGCCGCGAGCGCATGCACCCGGAGACCCAAAAAGCGTGCGACTTCCAATGTCTGCGCGCCGATCGAGCCGGTCGAGCCTAAAACAGCGATCCCTTTTGTCATGGGGCGGCACACCTCCATCGCCGTAAAAGACAATATCTCTGACGGACTGTAAAAATCCGCAAAAGTCTACAATAACCAAAAATAGATCAGGGGAGACAGGACCAGCACGGAATCGAGGCGGTCGAGAATCCCGCCGTGACCGGGCATCAGCGTCCCAAAGTCCTTTATCCCGCAGTAACGCTTGATTGCGGACGCCGCAAGATCGCCGATCTGCGCGGTCAGGCCACATGTGATACCCATCAAAAGATACTTCCAAAGCGGGATTTCATATGCGATCCGATTGAACAGGAGTCCGTATAGAAAAAACACGGCTACGCAGGCCAACGCGCCGCCGACCGCGCCCTCAACCGTCTTTTTCGGGCTGATTGAGGGGATCAGCTTATGCCTACCGAAAGACGTCCCGATAATTAACGCGAACGTATCGGTCGCAACCGCGCCGAGCGCGACGAACCACACGGCAAGCTCGCCGAAGCGGAGATTGCGGAGCAGTACGAGGTACCAGAACAAAAAACATACATAAAAAGTGCCGAGTATCGTGACTGAAAGGTCCGCGACCGAGCGCCGCCCCTTTCCGAAAATCAAAAAACAGAACATCAGAATCAGCGAACAATAGAGCAAAAAGCGGATGTCAATAAAAAAGATAATGTTGAGCAGCCAGCGCCAAATGTGCCGGTCCCAAAATTCGATCGAACCGAGCAGGATACACGCGCAGGCGACCCACTCCATGAAGCGCAGCGGCTTAAAGCCTTTTTGCGCAAACGCGTTAAAAAATTCATGAACCGCCGCAACCGCGATCAAAGCGCAAGCGACGTCAAAAATCTCCCGCCCGGAAAGCAGAATCAGGATAACCGCCGCCCCCACGATCAGGCCGCTGATGACTCTAACCCTCATTCACCCTCCTCCACCACCGCCCCAAACCTGCGCTGCCGCTTCTGATAATCCGCAATCGCAAGGTCGATATCTCCGCCCTTAAAGTCCGGCCATAAAACATCCGTAAACCAGAGCTCGGCATACGCGAGCTCCCAGAGCAAAAAATTGCTGATCCGCCGCTCTGAGCCGGAGCGGATCAAAAGATCGGGGTCGGGGATTCCGCCCATGTCGAGCATACCGGAAAAGACCGTTTCGTCGAGCGCGCCGGGGTCCAGCTCTCCCCGCGCGGCGAGCTCCGCCGCCTTTTTTGCGGCGCGCAGAATCTCGTCCCTGCCGCCGTAGTTGAACGCGATCGTCAGCGTAATCGCGTCGCGGTTGCCGCGCGTTTTTTCGGTGATGGCCGCAAAGTCCGCGCGAAGGCCCGCGTCAAGGGCTTCCAAATTTCCGACGAAGCGAAAGCGGATGCTGCCCCTTTCGGGGTCCGTGTCAAACGTGCCGATGTAGTAGCGAAGCAATTGAATGATCCCCGTGACCTCGTCGCGGGACCTGCGCCAGTTTTCGGTTGAAAACGCGTAGACCGTCAGATATTGGACGCCGATGTCCTTACAATAGCGCGTGATCCGTTTCAGCGTCTCCGCGCCCTCCCTGTGGCCCAGTGTGCGCGGCAGCGCGCGCCGCTTTGCCCAGCGGCCGTTGCCGTCCATGATGATCGCGATGTGTACCGGGACCTTCGGAACAGCCGTGCCCGCGCTCACGACGGGACGCCTTCGCGCGGCGCGGGCGCGGACAATACAGGGGTGGACGGCGCCGGCGCGGACGGTGCAGGCGCGCTCAAACCCACCGCGTACCCGCCGATCGCATTCGCGTCCGGCGACAGCAGAATATCCGCGACACGCGGCTGGCCGTCGCGAACGGAACAGCGCACAACGCGCCCGGCACGCGGATCAAAAAGCGCCCGACACGCATCCGCCGAAACCGCGGCCCCCGCCGTCTCCCCTGCCGCCGCATCCGAAGACGCCGCCAAACCTTCGGCGCGCCGCCGTTCCCGCGGCGGGAGCGTAAACTCGATCCGCCCGATCGTAAAGCCCGCCTCTTTGAGCGCGCCGACCGCATCCTGAAAATAAAACGCGCCAACATCGGGCGCGTCCCGCAAAGTCGTCTCCAATTGTTTTCCGCCCGGCTCCCGCCATTAGATTTCCATGATCTCTTTTTCTTTTTCCTCAAGGACCTTTTCGACGTCCGCGATAAACTTTTCCGTCAGCGTCTGGATTTCCTTCTCGGCGTCTTTTAAGTCGTCCTCTGTCATCTCGTTCGTTTTTTTCTGCTTTTTGAACTGCTCGACCGCGTCGCGCCGGATCGCCCGGATCGCGACCTTCGCATCCTCGGCGAGTTTTTTGGTCGTTTTGCTCAGCTCCTTGCGGCGCTCCTCGTTCAGCATCGGAAAGACGAGCCGGATCACCTTGCCGTCATTGTTCGGGTTGATCCCGATGTCGGATTTTTGGATCGCCTTTTCAACGTCTTTGACCAACTTGGCTTCCCAAGGCTGGATCAGGATCACGCGCGCCTCGGGCACGGAGACGTTGCTCAGCTGATTGATCGGCGTCTGCGTCCCGTAATAGTCCACAGTGATCTTGTCCAGCAGAGCCGGATTCGCCCTGCCCGCGCGGATCGCGCTGAATTCTTCCCGTAGGACGCCAATCGTCTTTGTCATTTTTTCCGTATACGGTTGATAGAGTTCATCGGCCATGACCACCATCTCCTTTTGAATTTCTGAATATCTTGATAAGGAATTATACCAAATCATCCCTCAAATGCCAAGGAGTTTTTTCAGGTTCAGCGACGCCCTGTAGAGCTCGTTTTTGGAATAGCCAATATCCTCGGCGCAAAGGCGCTCGATCGCCTGGTTTGGTCCCGCGGAAAGGCGCGAGGCCGCTTCGGCGAGCGCGGCCTCGGCAGTGAGGCCCCGCGGAAAGGCGCGCAAGCGCGGCGCGTCTTGGTCGGCGTGGAGCGCGTCCGGTGCGGCGCGGGACGCATCCCGCGCTTTTTGAACGACGACCGTGTATTCCCCGAGCGCGGCCTCCGGGTCCGCGGCGATCGCGAGCGCGACCTCGTCGACCGGCCCGTAGTATGATTTTTCATGGAGCTTTGAAATATCCGCGCAAAAACAGGCCTCCGCCCCCGGCAGTTCTGCTGCGAGCCGCTCCGCGAACGCGGCGATCCGCCTCGGCGACTCATAGAACACAAAGACGCGCCGCGCCGCGCGCCGGACGCCCTCGAACACCGCTTTTCGCTCCTTTTCGACGCGCGGCAAAAAACCGATGAACTCAAAGCCAGAAGGCTCAAAACCGCAGACCGACACCGCGGCCGCGACCGCGGAAGGCCCGCACACGCTCAAGACTTTCACGCCGCGCTCGCGCGCCGACCGCACAAGCCTGCTGCCGGGGTCGGAAATCCCGGGCGTCCCCGCGTCGCAAACGAGTGCGACCGAAAGGCCGCCGTCCAGCATTTGCCCGACGAGCCCGTCGGCGCGGGAGACCTCGTTGAACTTGTGGTAAGATACGAGCCGCTTGCCGCGGATGTCAAAATGCGTCAAAAGCCCGCGCGTGCGGCGCGTGTCCTCGCACGCAATAACGTCGCAGGCCGCGAGCGTCTCTATCGCGCGCCGAGAAACGTCGCCCATGTTGCCGATCGGCGTCGCGACGACATACAGAACGGACATTGCCGCTACCGCGCTTCGACGACCGTCCCGATCGGCTCGCCCGTCACGACGCGCACAATGTTCACGGGGTCGTCAATGCTAAAGACGATGATCGGAATCCCGTTCTCCATGCAGAGCGTCGTCGCGGTCGAATCCATCACGCCGAGCCCCTTGTTCAGGACGTCAAGATAGCTTAGGCGCTCAAAACGCACGGCGTCTTTGTTCTTCATCGGGTCGGAGTCGTACACGCCGTCAACCTGCGTCGCCTTTAGGATCACCTCGGCGTCGATTTCCGCCGCGCGGAGCGCCGCCGCCGTGTCCGTCGTAAAAAAGGGGTTGCCCGTGCCGCACGCGAAGATCACGATCCGCCGCTTTTCAAGATGCCGCACCGCGCGCCCGCGGATATAGGGCTCCGCGATCTGGCTCATCGTGATCGCCGTCTGTACGCGCGTCGGGACGTCCTGCAGTTCGAGCGCGTCCTGCATCGCGAGCGAATTGATCACGGTCGCGAGCATACCCATGTGGTCCGCGCGCGTGCGGTCCATGTTCCTGCCGCTCCGGCCCCTCCAAAAATTGCCGCCGCCGATCACGACCGCGATCTCGACGCCGAGCCGGTAGGCCGCGGCGACGCTCTCGGAAATCCTCGCGAGTACCTCTTGGTCAATCCCCGCCGCCTGCCCGCCCGCAAGGGCCTCGCCGCTCACCTTGAGCAGAACCCGCCTGTATTTTGGTTTTATCGCCGAGTCCTTCATACCTGTCGCCGTGTCTATCATACTTGCCCCCATAAAAAAGGGGACATATCAAATGTCCCCTCAGCCTTCTGTTTCCTATTTTTGCATTTGCTTGTTGACTTCTTCCGCGAAGTTTTCTTCCCGTCTCGCAAGGCCTTCGCCGCGCTCAAAGCGGACAAAACGCCGGATACTGATGTTCTCGCCGATCACCGCGATCTTCTCCGTCAAAAGCTGCCGGATCGTCTTGGACGGGTCCCTGATCCACGGCTGTTCGATCAGGCAGACTTCCTTAAAAAACTTCTCAACGCGACCGGCGAGCATTTTTTCGACGACGTTCGCGGGCTTGCCTTCCTTTTCGGACTGCGCGCGGATGATCTCTTTTTCCTTCTCAAGGACCGCTTCCGGCACTTCCTCTTTTGTGACATATTCCGGCTTTGAGGCCGCGATCTGCATCGCGATGTCCTTTACAAATGAGCGGAACGTCTCGTTCTGCGCCGCAAAGTCCGTTTCGACGTTGACCTCCACGAGGACGCCGATCCGCCCGTTGCCGTGGATATAGGAATCGACGACGCCCTCGGCGGCAATCCTGCCGGCCTTTTTTGCGGCCGCCGCGAGGCCCTTTTTCCGCAAGTCCTCGATCGCCTTTTCTATGTCGTTGTTGTTGGCCTCGAGCGCTTTTTTGCAGTCGAGCATACCTGCGCCCGTGCGCTCCCTCAGCTGCTTTACCATTTCTGACGTAGACATTTCTGCTGACATAGTACTCCTTAACCTTACCCTTCCTTTTATGAGTTACCACTGTTTTATACGGCGGCGGCGCTCTCCGCGAACTCCGCAATCGGAGACGGCGCGGCGTCCGGTGTCTGCGGTTCGGGTTCGCCCGTCTGTCCGGCTTCGGCAGCCGCAACCTCGGCGGCGACCGCCGCTACGGCTTCGGCCGCGGAAGCGGCGGCTTCGGCCTGTTCGCCTTGACGCACCTCTATAATGCAATCCGCCATCTTTGACGCGATCAGTTTGACCGCGCGGATCGCGTCGTCATTGCCGGGGATAACATAGTCGACCTCGTCCGGGTCGCAGTTTGTATCGACGATCGCGAGCACGGGGATACCGAGCTTGCGCGCCTCTAAAATCGCGATCCGCTCCTTGCGCGGGTCGACGACAAAAATCGCGCCGGGCAGCCGCTTCATATCCTTGATCCCGCCGAGATACTTAAAGAGCTTGTCCATTTCGGCGCGGAGCTTGATGACCTCCTTCTTCGGAAGGACTTCAAAGACGCCGGACGACTCCATCTCGAGCAGTTGATTCAGCCGGTCGATCCTGCGGCGGATCGTCTTGAAGTTTGTCAGCATGCCGCCGAGCCAGCGCACATTCACAAAAAACTGGCCGCAGCGCTCCGCTTCCTCGCGGATCGAGTCCTGCGCCTGCTTTTTGGTGCCGACGAACAGCAGATCGCCGCCGTTCGCGACCACCTCGCGCAGAAAGTAATACGCCTCGTCGATCTTTTTGACCGTCTTTTGCAGGTCAATGATGTAGATGCCGTTGCGTTCCGTGAAGATGTACTCCGCCATCTTCGGGTTCCAGCGCCTCGTTTGGTGTCCAAAGTGGACGCCCGCCTCAAGGAGCTGCTTCATTGAAATAACCGCCATTCAAAAATCCTCCTGTTTGATACCTCCGCCGCCGTCGTTTCCGCCCCGCACCCGTCGACAACATTCCGGTCGTTTACGGGCAACGCGGGGGCAAATCGGGCGGTGTGTGTATTTTTAGTCCGCGCGCCGCGCGGCGTAATATAGCATAACACAACCACTTTTAAGAATCAAGGTCGCTCGCAGTCCGCTCACAGTCCGCTCGCGTAGGCCGCGCAGAGCGCCGCGTATGCCTCCGGCGTGCCGACGTCGTAGCACTCGCCGGAAAACGGGTAGGCGGCGACGCGCTGCCTGCGGCACAGCCACGCGGGAAAGTTGCCCGGCGCGTCGGGCTTATTGCCCTGCCGCAAATATTCGCGGATCAGCGGGAGCGTCTCGCGGCGATAGAGATATGTCGCGAACACGGCGAGGTCCGAGCGCGGGTTCTGCGGCTTTTCCTCAAACTCGACGACGCGGCCTTCGGAGTCGACGATCGCGACGCCGAGACTCTTTAGCGCCTCCCTATCCTCAATCTTTTTCACGACAACGCAGTCCGCGTCCGCGCGCCGATAGAAATCATATAAATCGATCAGACGGTATGTGAAAAAATTATCCCCCGCGATCACGAGAATGTCCTCGTCGATCCCCGCCTCGGAGATCGCAAAATCCATATCGCCGATCGCGCCGAGGCGCGTCTCCTCCGAGCGCGTCCCATCGTTCAAAACGATCAGCCGACGCCGCGCGTCTGCGCGCGCGTCTTCTTTTTCATTTGCCCAGCTCTCAAAATGCCCGTGAAACTTGTCGTTGCTGACGACGACCGTCCGCTCGACGGCGGGGATCGTTCGTATCTGCTCAATAATGTAATCTAAAATCGGTTTGCCGCCGATCGGCAAAAGCGCCTTCGGGCGGTTTTCCGTCAACGGATACAGCCTCGTCGCATAGCCCGCGGCAAGAATGATCGCAACCATTTATGACAATTCCTTTCTGCTTTTTCCTCTAATATCCGATGTTATTAGGGGATCCGGACGCCCGGCGGCGGCCCGGCTTCGCGGCTGTGCCGCAGGGCTCCGCCATATGATAAATCCCTGCGCACGAGCTCATACATCAAAATTCCCGCCGCGACCCCGGCGTTCAGGGATTCCGCGCCGCCCGGCATCGGGATCGAAAGCGTGCCGGAGCACCGCTTCAAAACCTCCGGTCCGACGCCGAAAGCCTCGCCGCCGATCACGAGGGCAAGGTCGCCCTCCGGGAACTCGCACTCAAAACAATTCCGCCGCGCGGTCGGGGACGACGCGAAAAGGCTCACACCCGCCGCGGCCAGCTCGTCGACGACCGCGGGCAGCGCCGCGCCTCGCATGATCGGGACCCGCAGCGCGGAGCCCATTGTGGCGCGCAGCGTTTTGGGCAAATAGAGGTCGGCGCAGCCCTCCGACATAATCACGCCCGAAAAGGCCGCGGCCTCCGCCGTCCGTATCATCGAGCCCGCGTTCCCCGGATCGGCGACGCCGTCTAAAATCAGGATGCGGTTTGCGCCCTTGGGCCTTTTTAGCAGTTCCGGAAGCGCGGCATCAAAATAGGTGATAACCGCCATAATCCCCTGCGGGCTCTCTGTGTCCGCGACCGAGGCGAACAGATGATCCGAGAGGACTATGGGAACGAGCCCGAGCGGGCGCGCCGAATCCCTCAGCGCCGGATACGCTTCCGAACTTGTATAACTCTCCGACACGTAAATCTGCCGCACATGGCAGCCCTTGACCGCGCCCGGGCCGACGGCGGCCTCATGTGAGCCGTTGGCGAGCGCGTCGGAGACAAAACGCTGACCTTCAATAAAAGTGAGCCTGAGCATATCCCTCGAGGCCCGCTTTTTTAACTCCCGCAACGCCGAAACAACAGAATTGCGCGCGCTCGTGATCACATCCGGCCGCGTCTTTTTGCCTTCTCCCGCAGCGGGGCCAACGCGCGAAACCGCCGCGGTAAAAGGCCGCCGCCTTGAACTCACGCGCGCGCCGTTTTCACTCGCGCCGCGAGCTGGGAAAAACCGGCGGCGTCGTTCACAGCCATGTCCGCAAGAATCTTGCGGTTCAACTCGATCCCCGCCGTCTTGAGTCCGTTGATAAACTTACTGTATGAAAGGCCGTTCAGCCGCGCGGCCGCGTTGATCCTCGTAATCCAGAGTTTCCGAAAATCGCGCTTCTTTGCCCGCCTGTCGCGGTACGCGTACACGAGCGACTTCATTACGGCTTGATTCGCGATCCGAAAACTCCTGCTTTTGCTGCCCCAATAACCCTTTGCGAGCTTTAATATCTTTTTATGCCTTCTGCGCGTCCGAAGCGCGCCCTTTACCCTAGCCATGTGTTTTGTCTCCTTTATGAATGTTTTGGCCTGCGAGGTTATTTGTACGGGATCATAGACCGGATGATCGCCGCGTTCGCGCTGGACGCGATGGTTGATTTGCGCAGCCCGCGCTTGCGCTTAGGCGACTTTGAAGCGAACAGATGGCTCTTATACGCCTTGCCGCGCTTGACCTTGCCGGTCGCCGTCAGTGTGAACCTCTTTTTTGAGGCGCTGTGCGTTTTTATCTTGGGCATAGAAATTGACCTCCGACTTTCTTGTTTGATATTGTATTTTTTGCTACTTTACGGCGGCCGGCGCTTTGGAATTTAAGATCATCGTCATACTCCGGCCCTCCAGCTTAGGCTGCTTTTCGACGACGCCAAACTCGCCGAGAATCTCTGAAACGCGGCGAAGCATCTCGACGCCCTGAGAGGTGTAGTTCATCTCCCTGCCGCGGAAGCGCACGCTCACCTTCACTTTGTCGCCCTCTTTCAAGAACTTTTCGGCGTTCTTGATTTTGAAGTTGAAATCGTGCTCCTCGATCGCGGGCTTCAGCCAGATTTCCTTGATTGTGATGACCTTCTGGTTCCTGCGGGCTTCCTTTTCTTTTTTGGACTGCTCAAACATGTGCTTGCCGTAGTCCATGATCTTGCAAACCGGCGGCTTTGCCTGCGGGGCGATTTTCACGAGGTCGAGATTCTTGCTGTTCGCAAGATTTTGCGCATCCTTCGACGACATGATACCCAGCATTGAACCGTCGGCATCAACGAGCCTGACCTCCGGGTCCCGGATTTCCTCATTGATCATTGTTTCGTTTTTAGCGATTGCAAAACACCCCCAGCCGGTGATTAAATTAGAAAAAGAGCGATGAAGCACCGCTCTTTCCAATACAAACATACTATGCGCACACACCGGCCGTCATGGGCAGCGGCAAAAGCCGGAAGCCTGTGGCAATGGCAAAAAGCCAAACCGCGCGGTCGCACAACATCTTTTATTGACCTTGCAAGCGAAAGCCGCAAGGTGAGAGCAAGCATCCTCTGCTTTGTTGTAACATCAGCATGTTTATCTTATCAGGAAACGTCCGTCTTGTCAACGATTTTTCATGCGCGGCTTTTCATGCGCGGCGTCCGGCCCGTCGCCCGCTATTGACCGAACAGCGCTTTGGCCTCGGCCATCCGCTCCCTCACCGGCACGCCGAAGGGGCACCGGCCCTCGCAAGCGCCGCAGCTCACGCAGTCCCCGGCGTGCGCGGCAAGCGCCTCATAGTGCGCGCGGATCGTGCCTGTGGCCCCCTGCTGCCGCCCGGCGTCGAGGTATCGGTTCACATACGCAATGTCGATCCCGGCGGGACAGGGCAGACAGTGGTTGCAGTACATGCA
>JAITSR010000152.1 GCA_031287655.1 Clostridiales bacterium | reverse complement strand
TCGTATCTGATGGGCTTTCGCGAACACGAAGACGACTTTGAGCAAAAGGTGGGGCCGCGCGAGAAACCCGCGCGGGCGCAGCGCAGCAGGGAGTAGGATAACAAAGGGGCTGTAACGCCAGTTTATGGCGTTACAGTTGTTGTTCCGGCGGAGAGGCTCGTGAGCAGCCGCTCGTCGGGCGTGACGGTCAGCGTTCTGTGGTTCTCATAAATGACCATGCCGGGCTTTGCGCCGGGTGGCTTTTTCACATTTTTCACCTGTGTATAATCAATATTTACGTTCTCGCTCATTTTTGCCTTGCTGAAATACGCCGCGAGTGTCGCGGCTTCAAAGAGCGTGCGCTCCGGGACGTCCCCGCGCTGTTTTTTTACGATCACATGCGAACCGGGCATGTTGCGGGCGTGCAGCCAGACGTCGTTCGACGAGGCCGTGCGGAGCGTGAGCTGGTCGTTCTGGCGGTTGTTCTTGCCCACATAGATCGCGAGGCCGTCCGAGGATGTGAACAGACGCGGGGGGGACGGCTGCGGCCGGGTCCCGGAAGCCTTGGCGCGGCTATTTTTTGCTCGCGGGCCGTTTGCTCTTGAGCCCTTGCCCTGCCTTTGGCGGTTGTCCGCCCTTTGGCCATTGCCCTGTTGACCCTCCGACAGATATTTTTGCGCTGTGAGCTCCTGCCGGATTTCGTCGATCTCCTGCCGCGTCGCGGACATCTCCAACTCCAACAGCACGCTCTCGAGATAATTGAGCTCCCGCACGGATTCCGCGGCCTGCGCCTCGGCATTTTTCCATGTGCTCGCGGCCTTGCGGTACTTTTTAAAATACTTCTGCGCGTTTGCCTGCGGACTGAGCTCAGCGTCGAGCGCGACCTCGACAAACGCGTCCGAGAGGGTTGCGTTTGCGGCCGGCGCGGGAGCGTCGTCGGCCGTCGCCGCGTAATAGTAGTTTTGCAGGCTCGCGGAGGCCGCGCCGGACGGGATCGCGTGGATATTCGCGGTGATCAGCTCGCCGTACAGTTTGTAGGTATCCCGGTTCGCGGCCTCCCTCATGCTCTCCTGCTGGAGCGCGAGCTTTTTTCTGCACCGGGCCAGATTGTTGCCGACGAGTTTTGTCAGTCCGGCCTTTCGCTGCTTTAAGCTCGCGGCGCGTCCGCGCCCGTCGTAGTAGGCGTCCATCGCGTCGCTCATCGTCTCGTAGTTCCGAAGGCCCTCACCGGACGACCGCACCGGCAGGCAGTAAAAGTCCAACACCTCCCGCTCGGACTCCCGCTCGCCGAACGAACGCTTCGCGCCATCAAGGGCCTGCGGCTCGCGCAGCACCACGCACGGCGAGTAGCGCTCCGAGAGGACGCTTGTCAATATAACCGCGAGCGCGGCCCTGAGCGCCTCAAGGTCCCGCGAGCCGATCAGCGCGAGCGGCGTTTGATCCCCGACCCCCGCGCGGTGGCAGAGCTCGCGGCAGAACAGCGGACTCGCGCCCATGATCGTGTCGAGCAGCGCCGCGCTGATTTTCTTCATCGGGAGTTCCTCGCGCGACGCCGCGATCTTTGCGATGATCTCGCCCGCCGAGGCCTCCGCCGCTTCGTCCGCCGACGTTTCCGCCATTTGCCCCGGCACGAGCTTATCCTGCGCGGGCGGCGGCGCGTATGGCCGCGCGGGCATGACCTCGCGCACGGAGCTCAGGTCTTGGTCGACGTGGATCAGCGCGTCGATCACGCGGTTTTCCTCATTGACGAGGATTACGTTGCTGTACTTGCCCATGATCTCGGCATAGAGCGTTTTGACCGCGACGTCGCCGAGCTCGTTCGCCGACTCGACCGCAATTCCGACGACCCGCTCAAAACCGGCGGCCGAAACGCCGACGACCTTCCCGCCGCCGAGGTGCTTTCGCAGGATCATGCAGAACAGCGGCGCGCTCTGCGGGTTTTCCTTGGACGCGCGCGTCAGATGGATTCTGGGTGAGGACGCGTTCGCGCTGATCAGCAGCCGGTGGTTTGTGCCATGACTGCGGATCAGAATGTGAATCTCGTCCCGCTCGGGCTGCCAGACCTTTTCGACCCGGCCGCCGCGGAGCAAAAGGTCGAGTTCCTCCGCGACGCATTTTGTGACAAAGCCGTCAAACGGCATAATTGTGACCATTCCTTCTTCATCGTTTTTTGGTTAATCCAGTTTGTTTTTTGGCTGCTCCAAGCTCATCAATATATCCCCGATGTTGCTGTAATTCTGGCTCGCGTCGTTGACCCATGTGCTGTTTGTGAGCGCCGCGCCGACCGCCTTGTGTACCGGATCGATGAACAGAATGCCGCCTAAGTCGCCCGTGTGCGCGACCGCGCGCGCGGAGTGGTATTTTGAAAAGCACCCGTAAACGTCGCCGCCGCATTTGATCATAAAGACCGGCGTCCGCATGAATTTTCCGCCCGTGATCTCCTTTAGCATAAACGCGACGCTGCTTTCCAAAAAAATCTGGCGGCCCTCAAACTCGCCCCCGGAAAGGAGCATTCGGCCAAAGCGAATCAGGTCGAGCACGGTCGTATACGCGCCGCTCTGCCCCGTCGAGAGCTTTGTGCGAAGCTCGGTCAAAAAACGGTTCTCCCGGTGGCTCCAAGGCGTCACGAGCTGATCCTCCGGGAGCGCGGCGCCGCTGAACGTCGTGTACTTCATGCCGAGCGGCATAAAGAACAGCGCCGACGCAAATTCCTCAAGAGTCTGCCCGCTCACGCGCTCCGCGACGTCCGCGAGGATCGCGTAGCCATATGGCAGCGGCGCGTATTGACTGCCCGCCGGATGCGCGGGCCGGCCGGTGGTGTAGAGTCTCCGGTAAAACTCCCGCTTCGCGGCGTAGTTGTCCGGCTGCTCCAAAGGGTCGAAGCCGAGTCCGGACGTGTGCGTCAAAAGGTGGTAGACCGTAACGTCCCCGAACAAAAACTCGGGCACAAAACGCTTTACCCTGTCGTTTAACCGCAGTTCGCCAAATTCCATCAGCTTGACGATCAAAGCGCCCGTCAGGAGCATCGTGGCCGTCCCGAGGTGGAAGCGCGTCGAGCGCGTAATGCCCTCGCCGCCGCCGTTCGCCGAGGCGAATTTTTTTCCGCCGTAGAACTCATAGATCAGGCTGTCGTTCTTTAGCAATGCGATCGAAACGGACGAGGACAGTTGATGAAAGATCCTCTCAAACAGGAAAAAATCGGTCGCGCCGCGCAGAACAGACATTTTATGGCCTTTCTGAGTAATTCGATGATGGTATTCGACGATTTGGCATCAGACGCTTCCATTATACAATATCGAAATTGCTCAATGCAAACACAACTGATATAATCTGAAAATTGATTGACAATTTGCAGATTATATCGTATAGTGGGTTTATGCCGCAGGCAATGACTTTTTGAGAGGTGATACAAATGGAATTTGTTTCTATGCGCGAATTTACCGCTTCGCCGAAAGAAACGCAGAAGAAGCTGTCTGTCGGCGGGGAGCTGGTGGTCACGAATAACGGCAGACCGACGATGTTGGTGATTGATATTACGAACAGGGATTTTTTGAGGGTGATAGATCATCTGCGCCGTCAGGAGGCGCTGGATATTTTGAGCCAAATTCAGATGGATTCGGTCAGGAACGGCGCGGACGCTCTGAGCATGGAGGAAATCGACGCTGAAATCGCCGCGTATCGGCAGGAGAAACGGGGCGAATGATAAAAGCCGTTTTAGACACCAATGTGATCATTTCGGCCTTCCTTTCTCCGACGGGAAAACCCGCCGCCATTCTCCAGCTTGTTTTGCGGGGGGAAATTCGTATTTACTTTAACACCGCGATTTTGGCCGAGTACGAGCAAGTTTTGGGCCGGTCCAAGTTTTCGGAAAAAATCCGTCAGTCGGCTGTCCGGCGCTTTTTTGAGATCATCAATGACATTGGCGACAACATAATCAGTACGCCAAGTGACGTCTGCTTTTCCGACGAGGCTGACCGCAAATTTTACGATACGGCGAAAACCTGCGGCGCCTGCTTGGTTACCGGCAACGCGAAACACTATCCCGTCGAGCCGTTTATCCTGTCTCCCGCGCGGTTTTTGGAAGAGTTTTTAGCATAAGTTTAAGCGTTTATTTGACACGGGGCGGTCATTATACTACAATATTCCAATAATGATTCCAAAGCGCGACGATGGTGGTTTATGATCCAATATTTGATCAAGCGGGCGTTGCTCGGTCTCGCGGCGCTTGTGACGGTCTCGATCCTGACGTTTTACCTGATGAACCTGATCCCGGGCGGACCGTTCCTCTCCGAAAAGCCTCCGACCGCGGAGGTGCTCGCCGCGATGAACGCGAAGTATGGCCTCGACAAGCCGCTCACGCAGCGGTATATCACTTGGGTCCGGGACATTCTGCACGGTGATTTTGGCGTCTCGTTCAAGATGCAGAAGAACCGCCCCGTACTCACGATTATCATGGAGATGTTCCCGACCTCGATCCGGGTCGGCTCGTTCGCGTTGCTCTGGGCGATCCTCATAGGCGTCGCGCT